>NZ_CP040333.1 GCF_005576615.1 Natrinema versiforme | reverse complement strand
CACCGTCGACGGCGTCGTCGCTACCGTCGTCGCCGTCCGCGTCCTCTGCGTCTGCTGCAGCCACTTTCTCGGCGATCTCCGGGTCGATGTCCGCGTACGAGTCCTCCTCGAGTTCGGGCTCGGGCTCGTCGCCGGCGTCGTCACCGGTGTCGGCCTCGAGGTCGTCCTCGTCCGGGTCGTCAGTCAACGAGACCACCCCCAGACTCGCGGTCGATGCCGTCGCCGCTCGACTCGTCCTCGTCGTCCGGAGTCGGGTCGGCCGAGTCGGCATCGATCGACGAGGACCGACGCCGGCGTCGCCACAGAATGATCAGGATCGAGATCGCGACGGCCGCCCCGATCAGGAAGGCAGTCGTCCGGAGACTCGGGCCGCCGAACGACCCACCGCTCGAGGGGCCGGTCGAGGGGGTCGACCCACCGCTCGAGGCCCCCTGAGCGCCCCCTGTTTGCTGGTCGTCTTGCTGGTCGTCTGGGTCCCACGGGTCGGTGCCGTCCGCGGGTTTTTGCTGGTCGTCGCCGTCGTCGTCGTTGGTCGTGGTCATGTCGTCGTCACTCGAGGGGTCGGTCGAGGGGTCCGACCCACCGCTCGAGGCCCCCTGATCGTCCCCTTCTTGCTGGTCGTCTTGCTGGTCGTCGTCGCTCTCGTCCCCCTCGTCGTCCCCTGATTCGCCTGCCTCGGGGGCCTCTACCCACGCCCCGCTGTCGCGAGCCTGCTGATGGTCGTCGTCTGGCTTGGCGTTGATGTGGCCCTGAACCCCCTCCTTGGAGTCAAACGGGGATTGGTCGTCGGTCCATTCGTCCTCGTGCTTGTCGCACCCCTCTACGGGGCAGAAGTAGCCTGTCATGCGTCCTCGAACTCCTCGAGTTCCGTCGTATCGCTCCGTCGCGCGCCGAACTGTCCGAGTCCCTCACGTTCGTCGGGCTCGTCGCTCTCCGAGCGTCGAAGGTAGCCGTCCTGCTGGGCCGCTCGGAACGCCCTCGAGGGACCGTCGGCGTCTGCGTCCGGGAGGTCCTCGAGCAGCGAGTCCTGACCGTCGTCGCGACGATCGTCGTCAGCGGCGTCGTCGGCGTCGTCGACGTGTCGATCGTCGGCCAGTGGAGGGCCCTGCTCGTCGCGCCGATCGTCGTCGCCGGCGTCGTCCTCGAGGGACCCGCGGAACCAGTCGAGCGGGACACCGTTCGGATGGTTCCTCAGCCACGAAACGGCTCCCTCGAGCGCCTCTCGTCGGGCCGGATACTCCCCGAGACTCGTCCGCTCAAGTTCATCGAGGTTGCCGAGGACTACCTCGGCCCGACCACGGTCGGTCGTGTCGACGATCACCAGCAACTCACCGCCGTCCATCCGGTCACGCTCGAGCCGCCACTTCGGTTGATCGTCGTCGGCTTCGAAGGTCCACGAGCCGACATCGCGCTCGAGAACGTCGAGGTCCTCGAGGTCGCCGGCGTCGCCGTCCACGCGGTCGGGCCCGTCGACTGCCGTCGTGCCCGCTGCCGCGAGTTTCGTGAGGGCCTCCTCGAGGTCGTGGAACTCCTCGATTTCGTCCTGCCCGTGGGCCTGCCGAACCCCATTGATCGCCTTCGCTGCTGCCTCTGCGTCTTGTCTTGCCTCGCGAGCCGTTTCGAGGGCCTCCGAGAATCGACGGGTCGCTCCCTTGTACCCGTTCCACGCCCGTTTGAGGGCCCCGAGCCAGCGGCCTTCGATCTCGTCGGCAGGGATCTCCTCGAAGTCCGATAGGAGCGACTGCACCTCGTCGCGATCGACGCCGCACTCGTTGACGAGAAACTCGCACGCATCGTCCTCGCCCTCTTCGCAGTGGGTTTCGGCGGAGTCACATCGGCTGGATTGGAACCCCTCGACCGATGCGAGTCGGTCATCGATGGAGTCCTCCGCGTCGAGCCGGTCGCCCTGCTCGTCGCGAGCCGCACGTTGCGCTACCTCCTGATGTTCGTCGACGGACAGCGAGGGGTCGAGGTAGGCGAGCCAGTCGTCGACGCCCTCGGCCCGCATGATCGCCTTGATCGACCGGGCCCACGGGACGCTGGCCCGGCCCTGCGAAAAGTCGATCGAGTCGCGTTCGTGGTCGTCCAGCGGGAGTTGACTGGTTCCGTCGCGCTCGGCCCTCGTCGCGGCCGTCTCGATCGCGGCCTCCTCGAGCAGCCGATCCGGAGCGGACGACGAGACGGCGACCGTCTTGAGACGGCGATCGTCGTCGCTGCAGAGATGTTCCTCATTCTCATCCCGGAACAGGTCGGCAGCCTGCTTCGTCGCGAACTCGAAGCGCTCAGTCATATCCCCTCCGCCCGACCCACAGAGCGAGGGCCATCACTCCGCCGACGAGAATACCCGCCACGAGGGTCGTCGCGAAGCGGGTCAGGAAACCGACGAGAGTAGTGTTTTCGACGAGTATCTGGACCACTGTTGCCGCGAAGGATGCGGCTACCATTACGCCCAGTAGGGCTAGGAGAGCGTCGTTACGCATCCCCTCAGACATGGTCCTCGGGGTCGACGCCGGGCGCTGCGCCGATCTCCTCGAAAAGCGCCTCGAGCATCGCCGTGAACTCCGCCAGTTGTTCATCGTTCTCTCGCCGAAGATCGCGGATTTCCTCGAGGGCCTCGGCCTGTCGCTCCGCTGCAGCGGCCTGAGCGTGCAAGAATTCGAGCATCGCCGCGTCGTGGTCGTTGTGCGATTCGATTTCGTCGGGCTGTGTTAGGTCAGTGCCCATGCATTCGGCATTTGGAGATAGGAATATCAGGACACGACAGGGCCGAAATATGAATAAAAGGATGAAATTCAGGTCGAACGCGTATTTTAGTAGAAGGCATACCTGTAGGTCAGTATGAGCACCGTATCGAGCCGAGTTCAACAGGCAGCGCAAGCGGATTGGGACGACGATTCGGTTATCCCCTGCGGGACCGCGTCGGCTCAGTCTCCCGGCGGGTCCTCTGTGTACGGCGTTCTCCCGGTTCCCTTTAGCAACAACCTCGGAATCGAGAAGGGAACGCAGTTGCAGGTCGCGTATCACGTCGAGACGAAGACGTTTCTCATCACTCCGGTCGACATCTGATTTTCAGCCGGAAGGTATCGCGACCGCCACTCTCAGCGGTTAGAGACTGTTGAAGTAGATAAGGAGAGCAAACAGTACGAGAGAGACCACCGCGAGACGCTTCCCGTCCGAGTAGATCCACCCGACCGCCATCGCGAACCGCTCTGCCGCCCTGCTGGGCCAGTCCATACAGGCGACAACGGGAGAGAGAATCATGGTTCTTGTGATGGATCTGTCAGTGGGCCATCCCCGTCGAAACCGGTTCTCGAGGCCGACCCCGTGGGGTTCCTCGCGGATGTATACGACCGACTCGATATATGCATATCCAGCCATCGCGACGCCCGTCGACGTGCATAGATTCGCGGCCGGTTCGGCCAACCTCCGCGCCGATCACGCTGCCCCCCGGACACCCCTTTAAGTAGATCACTCACTCGGCGACCCGAGGGAAACGTTCTAGGACCTCCGTGCATAGATCGGTATATAATGACGACTGACCGAACCAGCCTGAGCCTACCCGACGAACGGAAGCGACTGTTCGAGCAGGCCGAGGAAATCGTAGCCGACGGCTCCCGCGACGACCCGCCCCGCAGCGACGTGATCGACGCCGCGCTCACCCACCTCATTCAGAGTGCCGAAAACATCGATGATGCCCGTTCTGAGTACGATCCGCAGACCATCAAGGACATCGCGAACACTGACGTTCTTCGGCTCTACTACCGGACCGATATCGAGAGTCCTTGGCGACGGTAGATTTTGACGAACGTCCACCGGGGTCCTCGAGGTCAGCTCGTCGACGAGCGAGATCTCGTCGTCGACGACGCCGATCGAGCCGAGGACCTCGGCGGTTCTTTATAAAGGACCTTCCTTAGCGAGATTACTGAGAGAACTACCCGATTGCGTACACTTCAAGCGGTCACTTTCCGCCCGGATTTCTAAACGCCGTCGAACTTCTCGAGGGACTCAGTTGTGACCCGGTAGCCGGCCTTTCCTCGCGAGTAGTTTCCCACCTTCTGCAGCACATCCCGCGCGTTCTTTCTCCACCACGTTTCCGGGGCTTGGTCCTCGACCGGGTACTCATCCCGGAACCGGTCGATAGCGTCGCTTTTCCCGACGTATTCGCCGCTCTCGACAGCGTGCTCGAGCACCGCTTTCGCCGCGTCCTTCCGCGCCTCGAGGCGGTCCGGATCGTCCGACCAACTCGACGCGACCGACTCGACGACAGCGTCGACGGTCGTCGTGAGGCCACCAGCACTGTCCTCGCTGCTTGCTGGGGATCGATCCGGCTCGGGCTCCGGCGATCCTCCGGCCGACTCACGGCGGTCTGACGGCGCTGGTTCGGTCGCTTCCCACAGCAGAGTGTTGCCGATCTTCCGGGATGTCACCCGCCCCTCGTCCTCGAGGTCGTTCAGCCGAGCGTAGGCAGTCCGGTACTGACACCCGACTGCGTCGGACGCTTCGGAGGTCGTTGCTCCGCCCTCGATCGCCTCGAGGAAATCATCGTCGGAGAAATCGGGCGTAAATCGGCCGCTCTCGTCGTCACGTGCGTCGTATGGCATCGTCCCATGCAGATAGATTCATCGGGAATCCATAAACCCCATTCATCCGTCTGCATCGGCCCCATTCATCTATCTGTATCCGACCCATTCATTCGGCTGCATCGGTCCCATTCATCTATCTGCATCCGACCCATTCATCCGTCTGTATCGCACCCAGCCCTCAGGTTCGATATAGCAGTCAGTGATTCATCGGTCGTCCGAGGGGTCGAAATCGCGAAGTGGTTTCGCCTGCAGAACCTACTGAGTCGTTGCGGACCACCGTTTGCGGCCCGTCGACCCTTGGGGTCACGCCGCTTCAATCGGCTTCCGCGGCCTCGAAGGACGCCAAAGACGTCTGCCGGTCCGGTGGGTCCGTTCCGAGTCGCGCCTCGAGGCGATAGGGGCCCCCGGCCCAGTCCCAGCCTCGACCGCCAGTCTCCCCACCGAGCAGCGGAGCCAGCACGTCGACCCAAGAGCGGAGCCACGGCCACCGCTCGACGAGTCGCGAAAGCGCCTCGGGGTCGCCGTTCTCGAGGTCCTCCCATAGCTCATAGTCCTCGTTGATGAGCCAGCCGACGCCGGTATCGGCGAGCGCTTGGTCGATCGCGTCCCGGAGCGACCACGTCCCGCCCCACTCGCCGACGGTGTCGGGCTCGTCGACGAGGAACCGCGGCGCTGGGGCGTCGCTGGCGTTGCGCTCCTTCCGGAACGGCAGCCGGAGCCGGTAGACATCGGCTCGACCGGCGTCCGTCTCGAGGACATCCAGCAGCCCGAACGCCTCGAGGCGCTCCCGGTGGTTCCTGACCGTCTGTTTCGAGACGCCGGCAGCGTCGGCCAGCGCCGCTTTCGACAGGGGTTCGTCGGCCTCGATCAGGGCGGCGACGATCGTCGAGAGCCCCGGCTTCCCGACGCCGGGCAGCAGCCGATCGGCCGGCAGCGTCGACAGGGCGAACCGCAGTTCGGACAGCTCTAGATCTCGGCCGTCGCCGGGGTCCTCTGCCCCCAGTGCGTAGATCGCCGCTGCAACGTCCGAGACGTTCCCGAGCAGGCCGAACAGCAGCGACGTGGCCCGTCTCGTCGGCTCGAGTCGCTTGATGCGACCCAGCCGAGCGAGGACCTCCGCGACCGCTTCCCGGCGGAAGCCTTGGACGATGTCGACATCGACGCCGATCGGCGCGAAGTTCTCGCCGTCTTCCTGGAGGTCGCCCGGACCGACCTCGAGGCGCTCTCGCAGCGGGCCCTCGAGGTCGGCGATGCCCGGCCCAGCGAAGACCCACGAGCCGATCGGTTCCCCGCTTCCATCCCCTCGAATCTGTGGGGTTCCGAGGTTGTACTCCCGTTTATCCTCCCGGTCTTCGAACAGAATCCGATGGGGAACGTAGTAGCCGCTGCCGTGATCGGACTCGCTCAGGAACTTCGAGCCGATCGAGACCGCCGTCGAAACGAACTTCGCGATGCCCTTCCTCTTGCTCTTCCAGTTGCGGCTGAACTCGGGGAACGTCACCCGGCGGACGAGATCGACGCCCAGCAGGTCGTAAACGTGGGTCACCGTCCCGATCAGGCCGTGGGCCCGCTGCAGCAGGCGGCTCGCTGCCTCCATGTTCGTTAGACCGTCGCTGCCGGCGACTTCCTCGAGGCCCTTCAGCAGCGTCCGCCGTTCCTCCATCAGCCGGGAGCGGAAGGCATTGGCGCTCTCGCCGTCTTTCGGGAGATATCCGAGGTGTCGAGCCCGTCGAAGGACGATCGGATTCGACTCTTCGAGGCCGTCGAGGCCGTCGCGGTCGGGACCGCCAGCAAGTCGATCCGTCGTGAGGACGGTCGACATCAGACGATCGTCGAGCAGGGCCGCCGCGAGTCGAGCCCCGGTCTTGACGAAATCGGGGTCGGCCTCGATCTCGACGACGACCTCGTCGCGATCGTCGTCGTAGGAGACCGAGTACGAACGAGGATCGTCCCGCTTCGCGACCGGCTCGTCGCAGAGGGCGATGTCGGCGTCGCCGCCGGCCGCTGCTGCCGCGTGGTGCTGGTCGAGCCGGAGCCAGCCGTTGGAGGGAGCCGGTAGGCGGTCCTTACTGGCGGCCTCTGCGGCTGCCTCGGTGTTCTCCGGCTCCACAGCCTCTCCGGCCTCCCCCCCACTCACGTGCGGACGGGAACACACGGCTCCAGCGGGAGAGTTTGGGGGGTCGCTCACGTCCCGGTCACGTCCTGCGGTTTTGGCCTCAGTCCCGTCGGCAGCGGTAAGCCCCGACGCACGGGACTCGGGGGCCGGAGCGGGGACATCGGACAGGTATTCGTCTCGGAACGCCTCGAGAGCGGGGCGAGCAGGCGGCAGCAGGGCGACGTGACGGTCGCCGTTGACATCGACGGGCTCGACTAGGCCGAGATCCTTGAGCCGCTGCACACGCTTACGGACGCCACTCTCTGAGACATCGGAAAACCGAGGGTCGTTGTAGAGCCGTCTGTACGGCAGCCTCTCGGCGTTCGTCTCGTCGACGGCCAGTAGGACTCGCCACGCAGGATGGTCCCACGCGAGCGAGTCGACGGCCTCCTGTGCCCGCTCTGCGGTCGGGCCGTCGCCAACGTCGGGCCCGTTTAGTAAGTGGTCGTTAACGGCCTCAGTCACAGAAGACGGAAGAACATCGGCATGGTCGGAAACCAGCCGTCTCTGGGTGTAAGCATTGCCTAACAGCCTTATATCGATTGCGGATGAGAGGACATCGACCACCCACGCCAGCAGCCGCTCGCGACGATCGCGACGATGATCGTCGAACCACTCCGGAGTGAGGACGATCTCGATCGTCGGGGAGACATCAGCGGCCTCGAGGACCGCGACCGGTCCCGTCTCGACATCCTCGAGCGTCCAAGGGAATCCGAGCGAGGTCGGGCCCTCGAGGTCGGTCGTGAGATCTAGCCACCGATGAAGCGCGTCCTCGTCCTCGAGAGCGGCGTAGCCCTCCGCTGCATAGCGTCCGTCCATCGCCGAGATACTCAGTTCCTCGTCGAGTGTCACCCACGAAGTCGCCCCGTCGGCGGCCTCATGTAGTGCTTGAGCGAGGGGTTTGAGCAGCGGAGAGTCGCGCCTAGCTAGCTGCTTCCATAGCTTCATCGGGGCCGCAGCCGGCTCCTCGATCGAGTCGATCGCCGCTCGCGATCGCTCTCGAGTGATCGTCAGTCCTGCCATGGATCACCCAGCCAGTCGTCGCGTCGCAGCAGGCTCATCGAAGATCGACCTCCGGGACCTCGAGGACTCCCTCGAGGGATCGCTGATAGACGGCGCAGAGATGGGCACAGGGCCCGTCGTGGTACTGGTAGCCGGGACCCGTGCAGTGGCCGGCGTAGGCCGTCCCATCGCTGGTGAGACGAACGACGTGAGTCCGGTCGGAGGTGTCGAACTGAACCGCGTACTCGCCGGGCTGCATCGGCTCGATCTCCGCGGCCCCCTCGAGGGCGCGCTCCCAACTCGAGGTCATGGCCTGCTCGGCCGCCTCGAAGTCGAGCCGGTCCTCGTCGATCGACGCCGCGGGCCGGCGGCTGTCACTGCTCACGGGACTCACCACCGTCGTCGCGATCGTCGTCCGGCCAGTGCCAGACGGTGTCTCCGTCCTCCGTGATCGTCAGCAGATCCTCGCTGCTCAGTCGGTCAAGGGCGAACATCGTCGGCGTGAACCCGGGCCCTAACCCGTGCTGGACCCGTCCCACCTTCGCGTAGGCGAGCAGCAGACGGTACCGACGCCAGCGAATCCGCCACTCCGTCAGTTTCTCGCGGCACCTCCATCGAAGTGAGCGGAGCTTTCCGCGGAGTCGGTCGCGACGATCGACGCGCCAAGAGGCATCGAAATCGACATCGTCGGATCGGAGCGGCAGCCGCGGACGGTCGTGGCCCTCGAGGCACTGATCGAGCCGGCAGCCGACCCACTTCCGGCAGTCCGGACAGAACCACATCGATTCCGAGCGGTCGCGATCAGACATCGTCCTCGTCACCCCCGAGCGTCTCCCGAGCCCTAGCTAGGAGATTGCCGACTGTTCCCGGTCGTCGATCCGTCTCGCGTCCGTACTCACGCACGCCGTACTCGCCGAGAACGGTACTCTCGTACACTTCGCGCTCGGCCTCGGTCAGTTGCTCGAGGTCGTCCTCGTCGACGCCGGCGTCGGCACTCTCGAAGTCCGAGAGGCTCACTTGCGTCACTAAAACCACCTCACTGCACGATCAACCGCGGACTTTTGTGGAATGAAGTACCAGATACTCATGGCTCTCTCACAGGCTCCGGCGGCGTCGGCTCTTGGAACTGGTTCGACGCCGGCGGAGTTATCAACGGGAGCCGCATTTTCCAACGGCGAGCCCGTCTCTTTTGCATTCTTGACGGGGCTTAAAAAGCGTTCCCGGAGCGTGGTGAAAGTGAAAGTCGTCGTTGTCGACAGGATCATCGCGGATCACCGTCTGGGTAGCAGGATGGGCACGGATCAGCAGACGACCGTCTCATGGACTCTTTCGGCTTCTGAGTCCATTCCGTGTGATCCGCTCGGAGCGTCTGCCCGCACTTCGGCGAGCCTGCGTTGTGCGGATCTTGACGGTGGTAGGTCGTCCGCGAGTTGGTGTCACTCGAGACGAGGACTTGGGCGACCCCGTCGACGACCGGCTCCGTCGACGCGATCGAGCCGAGCGAGGTCTGTCGTGCGCCGTCGAGCGTTGCTTGATTAGGCTTCATCGTCCTCTTTCTGTTCGAGCCGGATCATTCCCTCTTCATCGAAGCCCACACGGAATTCCACAGGATCGCCCGGCTCAAGGCCTGACTGTTTGAGAATTTCCGGGGGAATGGTGATGACGGTGCTTCCGCCGGACGTTCTCACGTCCCTTTCGTCTACGAATTCGTTAGACTCCGTGTCTACTCTAACAGACATACACGTGGTATCGTATTCTTGTTAGACCTTTAGTCTATCGACTAGTGTACCCCCAATCCGACCGTAGTTCATAGGTTTTTGTATACATGGAGTGTAAGAGCCGTCTTACAGAGAGGTCAGATTTATTCCCGTACTCCCATTTGATTCGGACAAGAGAATGCAGATGGCACTGGATATTGACCCAAACGAGTCGACCGTGAAAGCGCAGCGCGCAATTCGTTCCTCTGGAAATAGCAATATCCTCTCGATCCCGCCCCAGATGATGCAGTTGATGGACTGGGAGGAAGACGACCAACTGGAGATGGTCGGGAACTGGGAGGAAGGAGAGGTTACCCTCCGAAAAGCCGAAAGCGACGAAGAGTAGATCCGTCTCGTCTCCCTGTCTGAGTGATAACGTTTTTGTCAGACCGGTATCGAGACAAACGGGATGGCTACCGGACTGCAGCGCAAGATCGAAGACGCGCAGATCGAGGGCTGGGAGATTCAGGAGGAACGCAACGACAGCGCCGTTCTGATCCGCCGAAAGAAGGGGACGCTCACGGCCCACATCCTCATTTTCCTGCTGCTCGGCTGGTGGACGCTCGGCCTCGCAAACCTGCTGTATCTCTGCTACAAGTACTTCGTCGACAAGGAGAAGAAGGTCGTCCGCGAAGAATAGACGTTTGTCTCCCTCTATAGGCTGAAAGTCTCTGTTCCTAAACCTACCACATTCGGACACATACCAGTCTGGATTTGTAACCAAAACAAAACGCAGTACTGCGTCGGGTCGGTCGCGGCGCCGGCGAAGACGTCGACGATCGCGAGCTCGTCCAGGAGAGCGGACCGGCTGGACGATCATCTATTTCTCAGGGGTCGAAGCGATCGCCCTCGACCCACTGACATCCCCGACGAGCCGATGGCCTGCTCGACGTGGCCACCCATCGCAACTCCTTGACCAGCCCACAGCCCGCCAGTCGCCGCGGCGAGCGTCCGGCCGATCCAGAGCAAGGCGCTGTATTCGACGGGATACGCCTGCGGATCTGCTTTCGGGATCAGGATCGTCGCCTGCACGAAGAGCGTATTCGGCTCCGAGGGCGTCCCGAACACCACCTCGTTGATTTTGTGCGAGATGTCCGGGTTCGTCGGGCTCGAGGTCTCGATGCTGATGTCGCTCCGATCGACCGCGTCCATCTCGATCCCCGGGTAGCGAAAGACCATCGGAAAGAGGATCGGCCAATACGCGACCCCGACCTCGGGGATCTTTGGACCAATCTCGGCGTTCTGCCGAATCGTGAACGATCCCGGCCGGTTGCACGGGGCCGTCACAACGTCGCCAGCAGCGTCGTAGAGGTCCGTCCGGTCGAGATTGTACTTGATCGCGGTCGATGCCGTCGCCGGGATCTCCTCGGGAGTCTCGGGCAGCGGCGCGTCCAGCACGATTTCGCATAGCGTCGGGTCGTGCGTCTGGTTGGTCACGTCCGCTGGAACCTCGAGATCTAGATATCCCCGCCGCTCGATGATCGGCTCGCCCTCGTCAGGGCCGGATTCGATCTCTCCAACGATCACCTCCTCCGTCTCATAACTCCAATCGGGATCGGGCAGGTCGACACCCTCGACGCGCAGATCGTCGATCGGCTCGTCGCGCTGGATTTGCAACCGGGCCGAGTAGCCCGCGATGTCCGTTGCAGCGTCGACAGAGAACGGCACGCGGGTAGTGTCTCCCCACGTCGTCGTGGCGTTGCCTAGCGCCATCCCGTTCTCGAGTGAAACGTGTCCGTCGACGTAGGCGATCTCACCGAAGCGACGACCATCCTCACCGACACCGTCCCATTCGAGGATCGAGCCGTCGGCCGTAACGACGTTTGTATCCGGGGGATAGATCGCGAGAGTCGCGCTGTCTCCCGTCTCTCCGACTGTCGTTATGTCGATCGTTGCGAAGCGCGGTGTCCACTCGTCGTCGTAGCGGCCCGAAATCGGATCGAACGAGTAGCTGCCCGTCTCGTCCGGGGTTGCGCTGAAGTCGATGTAGCCCTCGTTGTTGTCGATCTCGAGGCCGGAGAGCGAGAAGGGAGCGGTCGAATTGACTGCGTCGACGGAGACGGTCGACTCGTCAAACAGCATCCTGATCTCAATCTCTTGAATATCCGGCCCCTCGATCCGGGCCGTGAGCGGGAGCGTCGTGCTGTCCCCAGCCGGGAGACAGGCGTTTCCGCAGGCCAGCCGCCGCTGATACCAGTCGATGTAATAGTGGTCGACGCTGTCGTGCTGGTTCAGCGGATTGTCGCCACCGGACGACAGCCACGGACTCGAGGGCGACGTGCTACTGTCGTCGTCGTTCGACGTTTCGGATGTGGTCGATGGGTTCGAGAACGAGACTCCATCCGGCAGTTGGACCCACTGCTCGCCGGTCGTTTCCTCGCTCTCCGGCTCGCACTCGTAGGTCGTGGCGAGCGTGATCGTGACGAGGCCGGTTTCTTGGTCGACCTCAACACCGTCGATCTCCGTCCCAACCAGACATTCGCCGTACCCCCCGGCCATGATCGCGTCGAGATCGAGCGACGCGGGATCTTCGACCTCGAGTTCGAGGGTCGTGATGACCTCAACGGGCCATTCGCCGGTCGGATCGCGCACCACACTCTCAGTCCACCGAATGGGCTGGCCGTAGGTCGACTTGCTCGGAACGAACTGGTATCCATCTGTGTCTTTCGAGGCCGTCATCTCGGACTGGTCGACCGAGTCGTTTGTCACAATCCCCTGAATCGTGTTGATGATCGCGGTCCCCTCCCCGTCAAGGGCGGAGTCCGGCACCGGGGTCGGGGTGAGATAGGCGTCTCCCATCCCATCAATGAGGAAGCCACTAAAGTCCTCCATCGCATCGCCGCCGGAACCGCTTTCGACGCCCGTATCTGGGGTCGTCGGGGTGGTTCCATCCCGGTTAAACGAATCCGAAACCACGAACGTAACGCTCACGGTCCCATCGCCGCCGGAACCGCTTTCGACGCCCGTAGCCGGGGTTGTTGTACCCGTGTAATACCGACTCGACATACCGGACGTTGTAAATCCGGCGGGTACTCCAGACGCCATTTAGCTATGGAGTAGCAGATGGACGATTTTGTTATATTCGTCAGTCTGGCTCGAGTCCCACGACCCACCGTTGGAGTAGGTCGTTCCACTCGTCGTCTCTCCCGCCGCGTTGTAGCTTCCGATGCGATTCGCAGTGCTAATGAGTGAGTTCCCGTTCCAGTTTAGAGCGATGCCGTCAGTAATCGAGTTTTCACCGGCACAAACCGCGTGGTACTGGATGTTGAGGGATGAATCATAGGAGAACGACCCGTTGTAGGAGTAGTTGCTGGTCGACCCGCCCCGTTCCTCAACGAGCGTTACGAAGTTCGTCGTCGCTTCGTACTCGTAGCAGTAGTGCCCAACATCCCCGTGGCTGAACGTCTCGTTCCCGTCACACGTCCGCTGCCGAATCGTGTTGAGTACCTTCGATAGACGGGTCGTCGGGAGCGAACTGGTCATGTTCGGACTTTCCGAATTGAAAATGTTGTCGACCAGATCGTAATATCCGGTTTGAGTGTGAGAATCCGGGGACACGTTCTGATTGAACCCGTTACTACGGTCGAACCAGACGATATGCCAGCCGTCGGTTTTCACCCGGAAATTAATCTCCCTCGCAGGCATACTATTCGTGTACTGGTAGGGTCCTCCCCTCGAGAGGTTCCATTTCCCTTCGACGCCGTTGTCTGCACTGCTCCACTCGGTGACGTTTGAGTCCTCGAGTGCGTCGGCGGGCGAAACGCTGTTCGCGCCGTTATCCAGCGCATTCCAGAAGGCGATAATCCCGATCTGACTGGTGTCGAGGTCGGCGAGATCCGCCATTTACGCTACCTCCATGCCGGTCTTTCGGAGCAGGTCGATTGCTCGCTGGCGGAGTTCGGTGCTGTTCATCGATCGGTACGGCTCGCCGCGTCCTCGAAGTTCGTTCTCTGCTGTCTCGATCATGCTGTCGGTCAGGTCGTCAGTTTCGTTTTCTCTCGGTACATCGTCTCCCTCCAGAACGCCCTCAGGAGGGCGTGTTACTGGTGATCTGCTCATAAAGTAAGTTGCGGCTATTGGAGTGCCAGCACTTTGACAGTGGTGTCGCTCGCGTCGCTGCTCATCTTCCGAATCCAAGCCGAAGAGGCATCTATTCCTCCTTCTGGGGCCACCGTGAACGGCGATTCAGACGGCTGAAGGGGGATTTTTCGATACTCTCCCTCAGACCGGAACGCGATGTTGAGCGGCTCATCGAAGCCCCAAACAGTGACGGAATCCGCAGAGAAGCCCCAATTGAGCTTCTCTTCGTCCGTCGAGGTCACCGGAAGCGCATCCTCCGTGACGAAATAGCCGGCTTCCCGGCTGTCGTCGTCCGCCGTGTCGAGTGCCTCGAGGGCGTTCTGCCCGCGCTGCTCGAGCAGCAGCGCAAGCAGCAGCCGGTCGGTGTCGTTTTCGACGAGATCGTCAGGCCACGAGGTCGCACCGAGCCCATAATCATCGAGAATGCGCTCGACCTGACTGTCGGGCCCGATCGTCGATTCACCAACCATCACTCATCCCCCTCCTTCTCGGTGCCGCCGTCGGTCGCGACCGTCCGGATGTCCCGGCGAAGGGCTTTCAGCGTCGCCGTGTGCTCCTGCAGCGCACCGAGCCACTTGCCCCGCTCTTCCCGTCGCTCGTTGCGTTCATCCCGGTAGAGCTTCCACATGAGTAGGAACGCGACAGTTGGGAAACCGAACTGATTGAGCAGTGCAGTGAGTTCCATCGCTAGATCAGCCCTCCGGCGAAGTCGGTTGCCCCATCGACGAGATCGCCGCCGGCGTCGGCCGCGCCATCGATCACGTCGCCGCCGGCATCGGTTGCGTCGTCGACGGCGCTGCCACCGGTGTCGGTTGCGTCGTCGACGGCGTCGCTACCGCCCGAGAGGAAGCCCCCGAAGAGGTCGCCGCCGGCGTCGGTGACATCGTCGACGGCATCGCTCGCACCGTCTGCAGCGTCGGTCGTTCCTCCCCAGAGGTCGCCGGTCACGTCTCCGAAGAAGTCGCCAGCGCCGTCTGCAGCGTCGGTCGTTCCTCCCCAGAGGTCGCCGGTCACGTCTCCGAAGAAGTCGCCAGCGCCGTCTGCAGCGTCGGTTGATCCGCCCCAGATGTCGCCGACTGCGCCGGTCGTGCCGTCCCAGATGTCTCCGACCGCGCTGCCGGCACCCCCGGCTGCGTCGGTCGAACCTCCCCAGAGGTCGCCGATTGCACCGCCGATCCCGCCGGCGGCGTCGGTCGTTCCTCCCCAGAGGTCGCCGACTGCTCCGCCGAGTCCGCCGGCTGCATCGCCCGCACCGTCCCAAGCGTCCCCGGCTGCATCGCCGGGTCCACTGAGCATGGTCACGAGCTTGTAGATGACGAAGGCAGCGACGACCGCGGCAACGATCATCGCGACGTTGAAGCCCTGACTCTCTTTGGCTGCCTCGCTCATGCTCTCCGTGACGTTGCTGACAGCCTCAGCCGCCGGTTCCGCAACCTCGCCGGCGTTCTCTGCAACATCCCCGGCCTTGTCGGCCGCCTCGCCCGCTGCGAGAGCGGCTGCAGGTCCCGGCATCTAGCTCACCTCCGTTTCGATACTGTCGATGGGGCTCGTCGCGACGATCGCGCCGACGGGCCCCTGCGTGTGTCCGTTCATGATCGAATCGTGACGAAGACCAGCAGCACCACCTGCAGCGCGAGCAGGCCGATGATGATGTCGTCCTGCGTGTACTGCGTCCCGTAGACGAGTTGCGCCGTCGGGCTCTCCGGGGGCTGCTGAGACTGGTTCGACGGGCTCGAGGTCGTCGCGGTCGACTCCGACGACGTGGTCGTCGCGGTGACCGCAAGCTCGCCCGGCCCGGTTCCTTCGGAAAGACCGCCCTGCACGGGGGATCACCCCCGGACTCCGATCATGTCCTGCTTGACCGCCGCGCCGAGTCCCTCAATCCGGGCCTCGGTCTGGTACCGCGGCAGCGACAGCAGGGCGTTGCGGGCTCGAGGCGTCCCGTTGGCTCGCTCGGGAGCCTCGAACGCGACCGTGTACGGCGCGTCGACGACGACCTGCAGGTTGAACTTCCGCGGCAGGTACGGCTGCAGCGGCGTCCGCTCGAAACCGAACATGATTTCCTGCTGAGCCTGATCGCGAGTGTGCAGGATCGCCGTCTGTGCTTCTTTGAGCGTCTGGTTGACCTTGCCGCCCGCTCCCGGTGCGGTCTTCCGAATCTCGACGCTTGCCGGGTTGCGAGCGACGTAGAAGACATCGAGATCCGTCTCCGTCCCGCTCGAGGTGTAGTCGAACGAATCCGCACCGTAGTCGACGGCGTCGGGCTGGACGACCGCACCGTCTTCCCAGATCAGGAGGTCCTGCGTCGTCGGGCTCTCGACGAGAGTGTTCGCGAGTTCGAACGTCTCCGTGTTGTCGGCGTTCGCGTCGGTCGTGAAGTGCTCGTACGCCGGCAGCACGAGTCGAAGCTCGCTGTCCGGATCGTCACGGAGTTGGAGCGCCCGACCGACCTGCGTCTCCGCGATGACGCTCGCCTCGCCCGGCGTTCCTTCCTGAGTGTTGAACTCCCGGAGCGTGACGCTGCCGGGCGTCCAGTCGACCGCCTGAAGTTGATCCTCGACCGCCATTACTCGAGGTCCACCTCCGCCAGCGCCGACTCCTCGAGGTAGATCTCGCTCTGCGAGTGGTCGAGTTGCTCGGTCGAATCGATGAGCAGGAACGCCTCATCGATGTCGCGCACCTCGAGGCCGCCGCCCTTCAGTTGGTGCTTGACCGCGTCGACTCTCCGGTCGTCCTGCTGGTCCGAGACGGAGTTTTTGATGTAGCTCGCGATCGTCGCCTTCGGATCGGAGACGACCTGAATGCTCTCGTCGGTCGGGGCCTGGTAGCCGATCGCGACCCGCGTGTTCGCCGGCAGCGGGTTCCCGTCGCCGTCGCGAAACTTCCCATAGATCGGGAGGCCCGCCTTGTCGCCGACTTCGACCATGTTGCGGATCAGGACCCCCACACCGTCTTTGGGATTGATCGAGAGGACCGGCGTCAGTTGGTCCGGGACGTTCGTCTCGGTCGTGACGTACTTCGAGGTGTCGCCGAGCGCGGCGAACAGCGAGAGGCTCATCTACGCGAACACCTCCTCGATCTGGTTTTCGAGGTTGAATCGGCCCGCTGCCTTCCGGACGACGAACGCGCCCGAGCCGAGCGTGAATGCCCGGTTGCCGATGACCGTCTCGCCGAGGGCCATCCCCCCGACGCCGAACACTTCCGGCGGGAGCATCGTGCCGGTCGCGGTGTCGATGATGTACGGTGCGAAGTAGCCGCCGGCGACCATGCCGACATCCATCCACACGTCGCTATCGGTCAGTGCCTCAGTTGCCGCATCAAATTGCATTGCCATGCGAGTCCAACGAACGGCCGAAATCCTGTATAAGAGCGCGTTAGGACCGCCGTCAACCGACGCGGTCCGCCGTCGTTTGCCCGCGGTTGCCCGCGGACCGCCGTCACGGTCGCGACCGCTCGAGCCCGCGATCGTCCTCGAGGTCCTGCTCGAACTCGGCCATCAAGATGCCGATGACATCGGCCCGCGAGAGATCGTGACCGCGCCGGTCCTCGAGGAGGTCCTGTATTCGTTCGAACTGGTCGGTCTTGCTCCCGCGGAGCGTGATGTCGGTTCGCATCGTGAGTTAGTCGTCGAAGGGGTGTTTGATCCGCACTCGGTCGCTACCGTAGTGCGTGCTCTCGAGCGTCCAATCCCGCGAGTCGATCCGTCTGAGGTCGGTATCGTCCGAATAGATCCACTCGGAGCCGATCGTGTTGCCCGCGTCGTCGCTGAACCGGCGAAGCGTGAGCGGCTCGCCGTCGACGAGGAGGTCGTCGGGGAGCGTCCGCGGGCATCGCTCCGCGTCGGCCTTGTGAACGTCGGCTGGGTACTCGACGATCCCGCGGACCTTGTCGAGGTCGTTCCCAGAGCCGAACCCGCCAAGCATCGACGCCTGACACTGCGAGGCGATGTCTTCGTCGAGTTTCGCGAACCGCTGGGTGACCCACGCGACGCCCATCCCGTCGCCGTGCCACGTCGTTGCCAGCGTGTCGATCGCGTCGGGATAGCCGCCCTTCTGCGGGGCCAGTCGGTGGGCCTCGTCCAACCCGAGGAACGTCCGTTCTTCGAGCTGGGCCAGCGCCTCGATCACGGTCGCGATCGCGTCGCGCCAAGCGTCGTCAGTCATCCCGTCGCGGGCCAGTTGCAGGTTCCCGTTGTCCTCGAGGATCTGTCGCCACTGGGCCCGTGACAGGTTCTCGGTTCCGGGCCGGAGCGGAAGCCGCTGCAGAAGCCCCGTCTCGACCAGCCCCGCGTACTCGTCCTTGTAATCGACGAGGACCGTCCGATCGTACTCCGGTGCGTTGCGCTCGGTGTACGCCTGCAGGCCGTAGCTCTTCCCCCAGTTCGTCCGGGCACCGAACGCGAGGTTCATCCCTCGAGTCCCTCAGCTACCTCGTTGATCCCCTGCTCGGCCATCTGCAGCCCGCCGGCGAGCGCCTCCTCGAGGACTGCTTTCTGTCTCTCGGTCGGCCACTCGACGACGGCCTCGCGGAACTCCTCGAGGCCCTCGACATCGAACCGGGTCCGGACGTGCGCCGTTGCGAGTTCCTCAACGCTGCCCTCGAGGTCCTGCTCGCGATAGCGTTCGGCCCACGTCTCTTTGGTCGTCTGCCATTCTTCGGGCGTCAGGTCGGCGTACTGGGCGGCTTCACCGGCGTTCTCGATGTCGATCGCTTCCTCGACGTACCACGACGGGAGCGAATCGTCGACCATCGCGAGCGCCATCGATCGAATCTGTCCGACGCGGTCGTCGACCGACGGGAGTCCCTCGAGGGGCTCGACGTCTTCGTCGTCGACGGCCTCCTGGAGGTCGGCGACGGCCTCCATGATCCGGCGCTCGCGATGGGCGACGATCGAGAGGAACGCCTCGGCCTGCTCGCTCTTGAAGAACTGTTCTGCCATCGCTTTCCGTGGGTCTCCGCCGGTTGCAAGGTCTCGAACGTTCATGCTGCCTCCGTCTCTGTCGAAAGGTCGTTCATCGAATCGATCGCTCCGTCGAGCATCTCCGCGTCCTCGACGAGGACCATCACCGCGAACAACGACGAGAACGCGACAAGGCCCTGACCGGGGCTGATTTCGTCGCTGCCGCCGATGTTCTCCGCATACCACTGGTCAAAGTAGTCATCTAGATCTAGATCCTTTGCGAGTTCCGCGTAGTCCTCGATCGCCGCCGACCGATCGTCGACGCCCGACCCCATCCGCTCCTGACTGATCGTCGCCCCCGCTCCGAGGGCCTTGCAGTAGATGTGACCGGGCGAGAGGTTGTCGGGAGTGTCGTCGCCGGCGTCGTCGCTAGCGTCGCCATCGTTAC
>NZ_CP040332.1:300000-413865 GCF_005576615.1 Natrinema versiforme | reverse complement strand
GTATCGTCCATAATCTCGACCGAGCTATCTGACGATCAATGCAGGTACCTTATTATTTACGTTCAACACTTCGTTGCGACCGAATCCCACCAACCAATGCACCCGCTCCAACGATAAGAAGGACTCCTCGGGTGATAGGGCTCCAATCAGCAAGAAGAACTACGAGAACGAGAGATACTGCTCCGAGTCCAGCCATTACATATCCAAACTTCTCTGGGCGAGTGACAATGGTAAGAATACCGAGCCCAGTGAGTACTGGATAGAGAATAAGAATTTCCATCTATAATATAAATTCCCAACAATAGTGAGAGTAAAGGACAATAATGCCGAACCGACCCACGGATATTGCCAGCGTTTCAGCATTCGTGTACCTACATTACTCCATGCTATAATATACCTTATGAAATTATCAGATTCAGTCCGCATGTGTAGTGAGAAGTAGTTTCATAGGATTAAGTATCTATAGAAGAGGATTTCAACAGAGCCTGATCTTACTATAATTGGAGCGACCCGGGAGGGGCTTCTTCAGCGCCTTGTGCTCGGTAATATCCCACAGACTGTCGGTGAAGGAGCATATAGCGACGTTCTCATGGTGAAACGGAACCTAGAGATCCGCTCACGATTGAAGTACTGGTACGAATGGGCGTCTCGCGTCCGGATCAATAACGGATCTCGGTCTGAATAATCGACGAGCCAGTACTCATCCGCGCCTCTCTCGATATTCGAAAAGAGTGAAATACGCAGGTCTACTTAGCGCCCGATTCAGCCTTGAGCGCGTGACTAATCGGGGGTCTCCGACATACAGGGCGTCACCGTTCAGGACAGGGGGAACATGTAACTGAGAGACCCTCGTCTCATTCTAATCACCTCCAATTCTTCGGCTGTTATCTCTCGCTAAAAACAGTGCGTTACGTCCCAAACTGAGGCTTGTGAGAACCAGGTTCTACTCTGACCGTTGTTCTTCGGTAACGGTCTTCTCCTCTTGATCGACTAGCACAAAGAGCTCGTTCCAGTCGTCAGCGGAGGAGATTTGATCACGGAGGTTCTCAATCGCGTTGTCGGTGATCGCGTCGTCCACGACATCCAACACGACCCGCGCGTGATGGACAGCATCTGCTTGCTCGTCCTCAGGGCTGTAGTTCCCCTTCTCGACAATTCGGTCGATGAACTCATCCCACTCAAATCTCTCGACGGTATCTACGTCTGTGAGAAATATCCCAATTTCTCTGGGGAGTTGCGCTGCGAGGTTCTCTGCCTGCCCCGGTTCAATACGCTGGCTGAGTGTCTCAAGCGTGATCCGAGTCGCCGTAACGGCATCCTCACGCGACGAGAGTTGCCCCCGGCTCTGCACTTCGCCAAGGAAGGTATCATAGTCCATGCTAACAGTTGTGGAGATGGCTTTCAATAGGTGTTCTGCCTGAATAAGGGACAGCATCATCTCTGCGCAGAACTCTAGCGCCGGTTATTTCCGCTTCGTCTTGTAGGAAAGTGGTGTTCAGTAAGCCAATGTAGTTACCGCGAGTTTATCGTCCAGAAGTACTGATGGACCAACCATTCAGCGGTCAGTACAGGCGGAGGCGTTACCGCTGCGGTCGAAACGCAAGCGCTGCACCCGCGAGCGACCGAAGGGAGTGAGCGGCCTTTTTAGCGTAGATTTTTGCGCCGAGAGGAGAGTGAGCGCAGCGAACGAACCCGAGGCGGAAAAAGGTACTTGCGCACACGTAGTTCCGGAGGCCCTGTGTCCGAGAAGCAGAACAGAGTCGGACAGGAGATCGCGGATCAGCGGTAAGTACAGGGGATACACTAAACAATCGCTCACATCTCTCAATCATATTTGATGGTTCAACTGGGTTTATAGTTGTTATGTCCTCTCTGATATTCTGATGAAGTTGGAGAAAACGAAACCAAGAGTTGCTCCGAAGAGAAGGTGTCCGATGAAACTCTCGGCAGTAGCTGCCGGAAAATCGGGATCGGTATTTCCAGTTATAGAAGTCCAGATCGGTAATGCCAAAAGTGGAAGAGCAATCCAGACAGTTAGTCCATAGACTATTCCAGCGAGAGTAAGCCGCATACTAGGCCCGTAACTGGTACCCGATTCGACCTCCAGAACGAGAGTTCTGAGAGCAGGCTCACGTGTAACGAGAAAGCCAAAAATAACGCCGAGGAAAAGACCATGTGCTAGATGAAGTCCCCACCCGAAACCACCCATCGGTTCAAGCCCGTATAATGAGGGGATCGTCACGGATACGATGTTCGGATAAAATAATCCGATAAAAGCACCAAATACAATCGAACCGGCGATACCGCCGACGCCACTGCTAATCACCCAATCCAAATACCCCTCGAAACCATAATCTGTTGGACTTGTTTTCTGATCGTTCATTATTCTCCGTTCCTGACAAGGGATGGAAGGACTTCGTATATACATCAGTCTCAAGAGGGGTAATCTTCCCCCTGCAGATGCATGGGCCTCTGCCAGTCGGTCAGTTCGCATGTGTAGTGAGCGTGTGCTTCAGGCTGAAATATGTTTGAAGAATAGGGTTTCAATAGAGCCGGCACGGTGGGTTTATTATGCGTGTAGCGTTGTTTCGAGAATCTCGATGAGTATCGAGCCACATCATGTTCTCTAACTGATATGCTTTCTCGACAAATTGGAGTAGCCGCGACTTCGGGAGAGTCTGCATTCGGTTACACTATTGGCCAAACGTGTGAATCCTCAAGGATTTCAACAGAGCCCTATGTTCGAAATGAGAGACACCACCCCTGAACGGAAGTGGCAACACCACGTTTAACCGTTTTGCCCACGAAATAATTCTCAGTGAGTCAACCGGCCGAAGACAACGATCAGCGCAGCTCAGTGGGGTTGGAGAGCGGCCTTAAAGCGCTGCGTCAAAGTCCAGCGTTCCGCGGCCCGGGCGATCCACCTGAGGACCACGATCACGCCAACGATCATCTTGCGTTGCTCTATGAGGATTCTGACGACCAGTTCGCGGCCGCAATCCCCTTCATCCGCCAAGGGCTCGAACGCGGGGAGCAGTGCCTGTACGTCGCTGACGACAACTCCCGGGACGAGGTCTTGGCGGCAATGCGGGCGTATGACATCGACGTGGATACCGCGCTCGAATCGGGCGCACTCTCTGTACTCACGCCAGCAGAGACGTATCGCCGGACCGGTGAGTTCGATCGGGACACAATGCTAGAGTTCTGGGAAGATTCCCTCGAGGAGGCGAAAGCCGACGAGGGCTATACGGGGCTCAGGGCAGCCGCCGAGATGACGTGGGCACTCGAGGGGGACACGAGCTCGGATGAACTCGCCGAGTATGAGGGGGTTCTCAATCCACTCTATCAAGACGAGGATTACACGGTGCTGTGCCAGTATAACAGCGAGCGGTTTTCAGCCGAGGTCATCCACGACGTTATCAAGACGCATCCCCATCTCATCATCAACAACACCATCTCTCAGAATTTCTACTACACGCCGCCCGAGCAGTTCTTCGATTCCGAGGATCCGGAGACAAAGGTCAATCGGATGACGCAGACCCTCCAGGAGCATACTGCCGCGAAGACGGAGTTGCAGGAGCACAGAGAGTATCTCCGCGAGCTCTACGAGGTGAGTGCACGTAGCGACCTATCGTTTGAGGAGAAGCTCCGGGAAATTATCGAGCTTGGCTGCGACCGATTCGACCTTGAATACGGAGGACTCGCCCGCATTGATCCGGAGACCGATCTGTTCGAGATAGAGATCATAAACAGGGAACACGAACACCTCATTCCAGGGAAACAGTACCCGCTCTCCGAAACCTACTGTCAACTAGTCACGGACGACGGAAAAACTGCTACTATTACTGATCCAGTGAGCAGGGGATTCGAGGGCAAACTCTGCTACGAACAGTTCGGCGTCCAGACGTACCTTGGAACGCATCTCGAACTCGACAGCGACACCGACCGGACCTTCTTCTTCCTCTCGAACGAGCTCCGAGAGGAGTCGTTCTCGGCAGCTGAACGCACCTTCCATCACCTGATGGGGCAGTGGGTACAGTACGAACTTGATCGCCAGCAACGCGAACGCGAGCTGCACGAACGCACGGAACATCTGCAGGCGTTGATCGAGACCACGCCTGACTGCATCAAGACTGTTGGTCCTGACGGCACCCTGCTACAGATGAACACAGCTGGGCTGGAGATGGTGGAAGCCGAGTCGGCGTCGGACGTGATTGGCGAATTCGTATACGACCTGATCGCCCCCGAGGACCGCCAACGGTTCCGCGAGTTCAACGAACGGATCTGCCAGGGTGAGAGCGGTGCCCTGAAATTCGATATTATTGGACTGGACGGGACGCGCCGGCAGATGGAAACACACGCGGCGCCGCTCTCCCGTCCCGACGAGACGACCGTGCAGGTGGCGCTGACGCGCGATATCACCGACCGGGTCGAACGCAAACGCGAACTCGAACGGGCACTCGATCTGCTAGAGAAGACTGAGCACATCGCAGACGTCGGCGGCTGGGAGATCGAACCGGACACGAAGGAGGTGTTCTGGACCGACCACATCTTCGAACTCCTCGAGGTGGATGCCGACGAAGAACCACCGCTAGACGAGGCGCTCGCGATGTACCATGAGGAGGATCAGCCGATCGTCGAGGGCGCGATTGAAGAAGCGCTCGACTCTGGTGATCCCTTCGACGTGGAGACGCGGATCCGGACAGAGAACGGTGACGTGCGCTGGCTTCGGCTCCAGGGTGTTCCAGAGACTGTCGATGATGAGGTAATTTCGCTCCGTGGGGCGGCCCACGACATCACCGAGCACAAAGAGCGCGAGCATCAATTAGAAGAATTAATCGGCAAACTCGAAGCGTCGAACGATCGACTGAAGCAGTTCGCATACGCGGCCTCCCACGATCTGCAGGAGCCGCTGCGGATGGTCTCGAGCTACCTGCAACTCCTTGAGAATGAATACAGGAACGACCTTGATGCGGATGCGCAGGAATACATCGACTTCGCGGTTGATGGCGCCGATCGGATGCGGGCGATGGTCAATGATCTCCTCGCTTTTTCGCGGGTCGAACAGACCGACGGGGAGTTTGAACCGGTCGACTGTAATAGACTCCTCGAACAGGTTACAGATAATCTCCAGCTAAAAATTGAGGAAAACGACGCGGATATCAGTGTCAAGTCACTCCCGACAGTACGGGCTGACAGCGAGCAACTGGAGCAGGTGTTCTCGAACCTTCTCTCGAACGCCATCAAATACAGCGATGACGAACCACCTGAGATCGAGATTACCGTCGAAGAGCAGGCGAATCAGTGGAAGTTTGCGGTCGCCGATAACGGGATCGGGATCGATCCAGCCAAGACCGACCAGATCTTCGAGGTATTCAAGCGACTGCATCACGATAATGAGTATCCGGGCACTGGAATCGGATTGGCGCTGTGCCAAGAGATCGTGGAGAACCACGCCGGTGAGATCTGGATAGATTCTGAACCTGGTGAGGGATCGACCTTCTTCTTCACGATTCCGAAACAGGCGACGGCCTGATTGATAGGAGGAATCACGATGGCTGATATTGATATCCTGCTGATAGAGGATAACGATGGAGACGTGCGCTTGATTGAGCGGGCATTTGAAACGCGGGAGTTGCCGGGGACAGTACATGTCGTCCAGACGGGGGATACGGCCCTCGACTGGCTATACCAGCGTGGCGAGTATGCGGAGCAGCCGCTGCCCGATCTTGTGCTTCTGGATTTGAACCTACCGGCGACTAGCGGGCAGGATATCCTCGCAGAACGGCGGTCTGACTCGCGGTTGCGTCAGATACCGGTGATCGTGCTAACGAGTTCGCAGTCCGATAGTGATTTTGTAGAGGCGTATAAGAACTGTGCTAATGCCTGTCTGCGGAAACCGGTCGATCCGGAGGAGTTTGCGGACCTCATACAGACGGCCACAGAATTTTGGCTATCCACCGCGGTACTTCCGCCTGCCGTTACTGATACTAGCGAATAGCGCGTGGATCGATATAATAAATTCTCCGGAGTATGTATTTGCTTAATTTGCGGGCTACCGAAGTAGTCTGAGGGATCTTCCGGCACTGTCTAGTTCTGCACCTCCGCAACTGGCACTTTTCCATTAAGATCTTGATGCGGTCGTTGATGGTTGTAGTAGTGGACGAACTGTTCAAGTCACTCTCGGACGCTCGCCCGACTGCCCACCTATGAATTATGGAAGCGGTCGATACGCATTTTGAGGGTGTGAAACCACTTTTCGACGTGGTTCCGGTCGCTGTAATTGAGATAACCGCTCAATTTGTGGCAAGCGAGGGCAGACAGATAGCCGCCAGCATCGACGAGAAACTCTGTCTCGTCGAGATTGTGTCTTGCAGTGAGTCAATCTAGGAACGCCGTCACGGGGTCAGTCCCGCGACGGCTGAAGACATCGATTTCGAGCAGGAGCTTCGATTCTGTATCGATCACGGCGTACAACCACTTTTTCTCGCCGTCTACCTCGATCTGTTTCTCATCAACCGCGACCCGCGACGACTCTGCCGTCGGCGGGTCGCTCTGAACATCATCGTCACAGACACCGATTTCGATACGAAAAACCGGAAATTGGAACGCTGTAGAGCGTCTTTTTCAAGAGGTAAGACGCACCTACTAGTTTGGAAACTGCGTCAGAAACGGCGAGCCGGCAACCGCTGAAACATGGCTTCAGAGCTCTGCATACTGCTGGAATCAGCTAATCTGAACAATGCCGCTCTAGAGAATATAGATGAAGGCTAATCGGCGGTTTTACCTGTGAACAGGTGGATTTTCATCTAGTTTTGCTATGATTGGGGGGGTCGTGTTTAGTTTGTAGCATTCTGCCAGACGGCGAAGGCTTAGAGCCACGACTCTGCTGTTGATGGTTTTGCGTGACTGAAGCAGTTTGAGAACGAAGAAGTACGCCGTTTTATCTCACGAAAGACACGTTCAGAAGCGTTCCGATTTTCATGTTTCTCGTATCGAAATCGGAGCCCAGATCGACGGAGTGCAGTCTGGAGATGTGTTGCTCCATCGACGAGAAACACGGTATCGTCGAGGGCATGTTTCTCAGTGAGTTCCTGCAGAAACCGTTCTGTCAACGCGGTCGTAGTCGTCGAATGCAGCCGTATATGGAGAATTTTGTTCGTTTCCGGATCAACAGCAGTGTACAGCCAATACCGATGTTCGTCGAGTTGAATCACTGTCTCATCGAGCGCGACGTGATTCGGCTTCGCGTCATCTTCCGGCTGGAGATCGCACTTGTGAACCCACTCGTAGACTGCCTTGCGACTACGTTTGACACCGAACTTCTCTAATTCTCGAACGGTATTCGAAAGCGAGAGACCAGCAAGATGAAGTCGAATACCGAGCTCTAGTAGCTGACGCGGTGTCCGTTCTCGCTCCACAACACTCAAATCGATCCAGTCGCTACAACCGTTGAGGCGGTCGATTTTTGGCATAGAGCACCACAAAATCGTGCCGCCTCACTTTTCACGCTTAACGAAACAGCGCCCCACGTCCGCATTTCTTCTTTTTGGGACGTTGATTAGCTTGCGAGTCTGGGACTTGGAACCCGCAACTTCAGTACAATCGGCTATTGTCAAGGGAATCGCGCTCTTTATTGCCGTCGTCGTTGTCTTCCGGGCGTTTCAGGGTGAAGATTTCCTTGGCAATTGGATACTCGCGTTCGGCCCAAGTTTTGCTTTCACAGTCAATTTGTTTCTTCCAGTCATGGCGGGACCGGGCGCTTTCATATTTTCACTTGTCAGCGCAGTAATCATCTCTAGCGTGATTACCGTGGTTGGATACCCGATCGAACGAGATTTCAGCGTGATTTGGGGTGAACAGGACGCGTGACCGATTTGTCGTCAACTCGTGGCTCTCATCGATTGGCTATTTCAGGTGAGAATATATCTGAAGAATAGGATTTCAACAGAGCCGAAATGATCTATATCGAATCTCGACTAATGATACTCCAGGTCAAGTTCTATTTCGTTGACGACTGCAAGAACAATATCTGGAATATCTTGTTCGAACCACTCTCCTTTGAGCCGATGTGCCGGACCCGAGAGACTAATTGCCCCAAGTGGGTGGCCACTACTCTGGGAACAAATTGGTACCCCAATTGCACGAAGACCGCTAATCGATTCTTGATCGCTAATTGAATATCCTCTCTCCTGGATGGTTCTCAGTTCTTCAAGCAATTCTTCCTCACTGGTAATTGTATGCTGAGTGTATGCCGGAGTTCCCCACTGGTTGAGGATCTGCTTTACGCGATCCTCTGATAAATGAGCAAGAATAGCCTTTCCTGCAGAGCTCGCATGAAGATGGATTACCTTCCCAATATGGGCATCCACCTGAACAGCATTTTGCCCGATCGACGTATGGACATAGTATGCTTTTCCATTTTCTTCAACAATAAATTGGACGCGTTCGCCAGTCTGTTCAGCTAAATCCTCTAATTTCGATATTATAAAATCATATTCTGGCTTTCTCGTCCGAGCATGGCCACCCTTATTCAAAAATTCCAATCCGATGTGATATTTCCCATCCTCATAAACTAGATATCCATTATTTTCAAGAGTTTTCACATATCCATGTATAGTACTTTCTGCTAAGTCAAGCTCTTTTGCAAGAGATTCAATCGACATTCCACTTTGCTGCTGTATGATATCGACCAGTTCGGCAGCAGTCTCAAGAGTTTTGAGGTGACGGCCGGAAGATGAGTTATTGGCCATAATTAGTATACCAGAAAGGGCTATATACATACTGTGAATTTTCGCATTTCCACTCTCTATCCCGATAATGCGCGTCTGTACCGCTCTAATGATTGAATTGTCTAATAGATCCGATTCACAATATGTGATGGCTTCATACTCTGTATTGAATTACCATTACTTGTATTAATAAATGGGAGTGATTCTTTTATCCTCCCACTATTAATATCTACCATTTATATTAAATAATATCTAAATCAAATACGCTTTAGAATAAATATGTGCTAACGTATTTGGGATGGAACTGCCTAGTTGGCACTGTCTAGTTGAGTCAGTTTGGGAAGTGAGCAGGTCGTTGAGTTTCTTGTCCAAGGATGCTCGCAAACCTGCTCAGTGAGAGCTATGCAGCGGATTTAGAAGAATTTTGGGAGAACGAGCGGACGGCGACGCCCGTCAGGGCGTTCGCCGTCCGCCTCCACGAAACAGGTTGTTCTCTTCGGGAGACAACAACGACTTTAGCTGAATTAGGCGTTTAACGCTCGCATAGAGCGGTTTGGGATTGGGTACATCGGCTGGCTGATAGCGGGTGCGACCCGCCGACGTCCACGAGAGCGGAGCTCTCGTGCGGCCCATCAGAACGCTTCGCGTTCTGAGGACGGCAAAGCCGTCAAGGGTCGCGGTTGACGAGACCGCTGTCAAAATCAATGGCGAGTGGTCTTGGTTGGATGCTGCAATAGACATCGAGACAAAGTTGATTCTCGATGTCGCTCTGTTTGGTCGGCACGGCACCGATCCAGCGGCTGCGTTTCTGCATCAACTCAAAGAGAAACACGATCTTTCGGAGGCTATGTTTCTCGTCGATCAATTCGACTATCGGACTGCCCTTTCTCGATTAGGTTTGAGCGGTCAGGTCAACTATCTATACTGCTCAGTACAGGTGATACAGGTATCGTTGTATTATAAAATCATCTTTCGTCTTCAATTGGGTGCGGGAAACATAACTACGGTGCCGCCGGCGCACATGCGAAAACTGCTAGGAAGAATGGGGATGTATCGATCTCGATCAGAAATTGTCTGTTCGGATATTCCATATTCAAACTTGAATCCCCTTGGTCGTTGGGGTACTTTTTGCAGTATTGACAATTCCTTTTCCTCTGGGTGCAGAGGATATGAACGCATGCAACAGATTAGTGAAGTCCACTTTACGACTCACGGCAAGACTGAAAACCGGCAACTCATCGACCGATACATCTTAGACGCAGTCGAGAGGCTCCCGCAGCAGGAGTTCTGCGATCACGCGGCGTTCATGCCCTTGACGCACGACGCAGCCGGTGGCGGCAACGTCTGGATCACGGTTGCAGGTGACATGGAAACTCTCGTCGACCACGAGTCTGACGACTGGGACGACCTCGTCGAGGAGGGGCTCGTGTCGGAATGGGACGTGACCGAGGTGACGGAGGACTGGTACGAGATTGCAGGGGAGCAGGGTGGAGAGTTACTACTCCAACTCCATCGCGTTGCGAATCAGGCGACTAAGGCCGCTTTCGAGGAATTCGAGACCCCACCAGCGCCAGTTGACTCCTATCCAGAAGAGAATGCAAAACACCCGGTCGGGTGGTGGATGGTGCTTGACACTATATCGGGGCACCAAGAGTACACCTTCGAGGAAAGAGTGGAGGCATTCTTATATGGGATTCGACACAAGTACGAGGATGTTTCTAAGTTGGAATCGCCCGAGAAGGCGGCCCAGCAAATAGATGAGTGCATTCAATCACTCGAAACGTTCCGAAACGAGATCCAAGACTGATAAATTCATCGCGATAAATTCGCACTTTCTCTATATCGACTTTCCAGTGAAGACTTGTTAAAATGAAGTGATGGACGAATGCCAATCCCATATGCATTGGACGACGTGGTCTCAACTTCTGGTCGCCTCTATCGCTCACAATTTCGGAGGATGGATTCATAACCCTCGGAATACTTTCTCTACTAAGAATGGCTGTGGGAAACGGAGAGGGAGGAAGTATTGAACTCACCCTTGATATTTGGCATCCACAGTGTTGGACGCTCCACGTGACAGAAGATACCAACGCGGATCTCCTTGGACACGGCCTCTATTCAACCAACGATACAGTTCACGGTCTCTTTACAGCCTCTGCACAGTCGATTTCTGAGGTTGACCAAGCAATTACAAAGATCCAAGAATCGGCACTCACAGACGATGTCTGGACGATAGGTAGTCAAGACGGGGTCGAAGTACCAGTTACTACTGGGACTGCGACACGAGGATTTCTCGTCGAATAGGACGTTGATGCAGGGGAGAACATCATTGATTCACTCGTTGCTCACGGCTTCGTCCCACGACGGACCTACCAGATGACGAGTGGTCGTGAGCAGTGGAGTGTGATTACCACGATGGATCGCCACGAAGCCCAAGAACAACTCAGCGATGTGAGCTCCGAAACTGATGCTGATGTGACATCCTCCCCGCCGTGAACGGCGGGATTCTCTCGCTGGAAGAAGATAGACAGCCACTTGGTCACCAATTCAGTCGACATGTACGGCCCGCTGGAAGAGGCACTGCAAGAGAAACTATCGATGGGGCGCCGCTACGTGACGTGATGTTCGGCGAATCCGGCGCTACCGGGGTGAGGTCCACATTGGAATAATATAAACATCCTTAAGATTCTCTCCAGGGCTGCTCAGGTCCGATCAGGGTGGGCGTGGCCTCTGGGAGCGTGCTTAACTTAATCGTCGTCCACAACTGTAGGCCCACTTGACGAGCCGCTATCCGTATGATTCTCGGTAAGGAGTGGAGTTCCATCCGCTTTCGGGCCAAGTTTCGGCCCAAGCGGAGACTCATCCGGGTCGATTCGCCGTCGCTTGGTGTAGTCTGTTGACCGTTCGACTGGAACGCGGCCGATTGCCGAAATCATCTCGGCATAGTCGACAAACGAGCGGAACTCACCATGGTCGCCGCCTGCACGCTTGGTAATTTCTTCTGATAGAACAGTCCCCATAAAGTCATCAGCGCCGCAATTCAAGAGTTTGAGGCCATGTTCGTCGCCGTACTTTACCCATGAGGACTGGATGTGATCGATATTATCAAGGAAAAGCCGTGATACCGCGATCATCAACTCATCTTCAGCGTTACTCGCACCGCTCGAAACAACTCCGTGTTCATGGAGAGGCGTCTGTTGGTGGATGAATGAAAGTGGGATGAACTCAGTAATATTGTCTGTTTCATCTTGTAGATCCCGAACGCGTTTGAGATGCATCGCACGGTGCATCTCGTTTTCGACGTGCCCGTACATGATCGTGGCTGTCATCGGAAGTCCTACACCGGCTGCAGCACGCATCGAGTCCATCCACTGCTCAGTATCGATTTTCCCCGGACAGATGATCTCACGCACTTCATCGACGAGAATTTCAGCCGCTGTCCCTGGTACGGTATCAAGACCCACTTGTTCGAGTTCACGGTACACGTGTTTGTAGTCCCACTCAGCACCTCGCTGAGCGTGATGCACCTCTTCGGGCGTCATCGAATGAACGTGTACGCCGTCAACACTCATTGCGCGGATCTGTTCTTTATAGGTAGAGGGATCGGTATCGTAGACTGCTGGAGGTTTGTAGTTGAGTTGTGGATCATCAGGATCCAGAAGCGTTCTGTGTTCCTCGTTCAACGCAAGTGCCGGATGAAGGCCTGAGACGGATGTGACTTCGTATATACCGCGTTCAACTCCATCACGGACTATCTTCCGTGACTCTGCGGGTGTCTTGGTGAATCCGGGATGTTCCTGTTCAGAGTCTTTCTCGAACTGATGTGCGGTATCCTTGAAATTGCAGAATAGACAGCCTGTGTTGCAGGCCGTTGTAACGTTGTTATTGAGGTTGGCGATAAACGTCACCTCATCGCCGACCATCTCGGCACGGCGTCGGTCTGCTACTTCGAGGACAGCTTCTTTTCGGTCTGGATCAAGCCCTTCAGAACCTGACCCAGTAGTAAGTAACTCGACGGCATCTGCCACGGTGAGCCGCTTTCCATCGCGAGCCTTTGTGAGTGCATTCTCAAAGGACTGGTTAGTCTCTGGTTGATACTCAAAGTCAAGTTCTGAATTTGCTAAGGCCGCTGCTTCTTTGTCAATCCAGGACACGCATCTGAATTGATTCGAAAGTGCGAAAAAGATTGGTGCTGAGGAAATTACTAAAATGCCAGTCAGAATACGTTGATAACACATATACTTACCAATCATCTGGGCCTAATTCACCCATCAATCCACCTTTCATAATATATGAATATCGTCGAATTCCGGGAGCGATTCTTCACCTTTTGTCGTGGTCGAATAATATGCCACAATTGAACTCTCTTCCTTAACCCGTCGCCGCACATCTGCTGAACAGTTGTTAGATACGATAGCTTCTCTGAGAACAACTCCATTCAGATATGACAAGACCATATGCATTGAGAAAACCAGTCTCGGCTTCAGTCCACATAGCTCTTCCAATCGTCCGTCGCAATCTCATCATCGCCCCATGGCTGAATCGTTGAGTCTGGTTCCAGAGGGATTCGCCGGGCGAACAGCAACCGCGATTGGAGTTCATGGAGGATCCGTATCACATCGGTTCGAAGTGGCTCTTCGAGACGCTGGTCGGCAAACACTGCCTAGGAGAGTTCGGCAACCGTGGCACAGAGCCAATTGACTTCACCATAGCGCTGCTCCCGGGGGATGTGGGGTTACCCACGAGATGATCGGTCTGGAAAGGCGTTCGAGTGTCAAATGTGTGGATACAAGAACCACGCCGACTACAACGCCTCGAAGAACACCGGTTTGCAGTATCTCCGTCGCAGGCAAAACGCAGGTGACGGAGGCGCACCCATAGATGTGCGCTTGAATCGCGGGACGTTGAACATGAGTGGGGAGTACGCCCTCCGCCCCTACTGAAGCATAGAACGGGAGACCACGCGAAAGCCTCGGGTCGTTCGGAAGATCTTGGATCTTCCGTGATGATGAGATGCCGAAGACGTCTCGAACCACTTGACCCTGAGGCGATTTCCCGTACAAATAATAAGACTGAATACTGCGACCAGAAACCCACCACTGTGCGCTACATTCCGGCAGTGGAACGCGCGGTTGGTGAACTCTGGAGTGGTGGACGCGGGAAGATTCTACTCGCCGTTGCCTTCGGCTGGTTCCTATCGATCAGCGTTCGGATGATCTATCCGGCGGTGTTACCACATATTCGCGGCACGTACGATCTTACACTGACGACATCTGGATTCCTCTTGACGGTCCTCTGGATCGCGTATGCGTCTGGCCAACTTCCTGGTGGAATCCTCGCTGACTGGATAGGAGAACGTCCACTATTGATCACCAGTTCGCTCCTCGCCGCGGCGATGCTCGCGCTCGTTATCGTCGCGGACTCGGCGGTCATTCTGTTTTCAGCGACAGCGTTGTTCGGCGCGGGGACAGCACTGTACGGCGTCTCGAGGTTCACGATTTTGGAGAAGACCTATTCCGAGCAACTCGGCACAGCGACGGGTGCGACGATGGCTGCTGGCGATATCGGGAACGCAGTGATGCCACCCGCTGCTGGATTCATTGCGACCGCAATGGCCTGGCAGTACGGATTCGGGCTCACCGTTCCGCTTTTCCTGCTCGCTGCAGTTGGTCTCTGGGCGACGCTTCCAAAACGGATGTCAGCAGCGACATCACTCCGCGAGTCTATCGCGCTCGGAGATATTCTCTCAACGTTGTCTCAACCGATTGTGCTGCGAGGAACCATCTTACTCGTACTCTGGGCCGTAATCATTCAGGCATTCATGGGCTTCTATCCGACGTATTTGATCGACGTGAAGGGGGCCTCAGCACGGATCACAACCGCTCTGTTCGGCTTCTTTTTCGCGCTCGGTATCTTGATGAAGCCCGTTGCGGGTCGGGCCTACGATAGTATCGGCGTTCGAATTCCGCTGTTAGCACTCATGAGTGTGGCAAGTCTGGCTCTTGCCGCGCTTCCGTTCGTCGAAGCAGTGTGGCTGTTCGTCCCCGTGACTGTGCTAGCGAGTAGTCTTCTGGGATTCGAAACAATCGTGATATCAGATCTCACTCGGCGACTTCCGGAGGGAACACAGGGAACGAATTTAGGTGCGCTTCGGACAGTCTATCTCGCGCTCGGCGCGTTGAGTCCGGTCCTCTTCGGGGCGATCGCCGAGCAAGGATACTTCGACGAAGCATTCCTCGGCATCGCCGGTCTGGCTGCTATCGTCGCCCTCACTGTGTTCGCTTCGATCGATTATTGATTGTTCAGGTCGGAGTACATCGAAGAGACCGCTGACAGCGAGATGTTTCAGGAACTCGCCGCGACGAAGTACGACGACGACCAACTCGAGTTTGAGACCGTCAAGCAACTGGTCGGCGCTGAGGCCGCGCAACGACTCTGCCTGCTCAAGGCGGACCTCGAGGATGAACCACTCGATATCTCCGCTCCCAACGATGTCGGCATCTACGACGGGGATGCGACGGCGGTCGACACCGCAGACGACGATCGATGAGCGGTTGCCCGCAGCTCCGAACGGTCGTGGCCGATACTAGCAAGAAGCGGTTCAAGTATCGGGAGTGTGACCATCAAGACCACAGCGATCGTGGTGCAAGCGTCAACATCGCCGTGAAAGGCGTTGAGAAACTGGATTGGAATGTACCTGCTCTCAACAGCCTTCCCCAAGTCAGGAAGGTGCGACGGCAGGCATCGGGGGCCGTGGACGCCCCGACCGTGACCCACGACACCTTCGAGGGTATCAGACCGATGGTATCGCGGGAGTGTCCGACTAATCCACGGGAAGTCTCGGGGTCATTCGGAAGATCTTCGATCTTCCGTGATGACGAGAGAGATTTGCTCCCTCGAACCACTTGACCCCGAAGGCAGTTCACTCAGTTTGTAACGACCGTGACCGGGCCATCATAGTCTAAAAGAACCTTCTGTGTTGCATCCCCAAACAAGGCCTTTCCAGTGGGTGAGCGTTTGCGGCCTGGAAGGAAGATATGATCACAGTCGTATTCTTCGGCAGCTTGAAGAACGACATCACCCTTTTTGCCGACATAGCCGGCGGTTTCGTACTGGATTTTGAATTCAGAAAGGACTTCGTCTGCGATATCTTGTGCGAACTGTGCCGCTCCTTCGCGGGCATCATCGGTCGTATACTCACTCGGTGAGCTAGCGATTGTCGACATCGCTTGCTTGCGAGCGGCGTATTCATCATGGGTCGTCGCATGAATCAGCACAGCAGTTGCATCAACGCCTTCGATAAGCGACCCCGCCTCATGTGCGAGTTCCTTGGCTGCCTCCGTTGGGTCAACTACTACAAGTGCTTGCTCCATATCCTCTATAAAGTCACCGTACACGCAAAGTATGCTGCCCTTCTCTTGCTACTATTGGTCAAATAATTCACTAATGTAGGACTAATCAGAACATATACGTTCTTGACTCTGGAATGGTGGTGGCACATGGGGCCGTTCCCGTTACAAGTAGTTGACTTTGCGCACAGTCCTCTGGTAACGTTTCTCCTGGGACTGTTCATTGTTATCGTATTGCTCGTCTGGATCGACTTTCCTGCGTTCATCGGGTTGATCCTCGCAGCATTCAGTGTCGGAGTGATCAACGCAATATTCGTGGCTGACTTCACACCGGCTGAAGCTGCTACGGCAGTCGCAGAGGCCTTCGGGTCCAATATGACTGGGATCGGTATTCCAATCCTTGCCGCGGCCGTTATTGGCAAATCAATGCTGGAAAGCGGTGCCGCTCAGCGAGTCGTTCGCGGATTTCAGAACGTCCTCGGCGAGGAAAACTCCGATATCTCACTACTCGGTAGTAGTTCCGTGCTCGCAATTCCAGTATTCTTCGATAGCGTGTTATTCCTTATGGCTCCTCTCGCACGGTCAATGCGTGCTCGTGTAGGACGGGATTACACGTTGTTCTTGGTCGCCGTCGGGTCTGGGGCGGCGACTGCTCACGTGTTCGTTCCGCCGACACCCGGACCGCTCGCAGTCGCATCAGAAGTCGGTAGCAATCTCGGTGTGACAATTCTCATCGGAATAATAACAGCTATTCCAGCAGCGATCCTTGCCGGGCTCATCTATGGTCGGTGGATCAATGCCCGTCTCGATATTCCGCTCCGAGACACGATGTCGACGACGACCGAAGAACTTCAAGAAGTCGCCGACCGGCCGACTAGCACGCTCCCTGGGATGGTGGAATCGCTCGCTCCGATCATAGTCGCCGTCGGTCTCATCGGTTCGTACACCGTCGTAGATGCGTTTCAAGAGGTATATCCTTCACTCGAACTGATCGAGCCAGTCGTCGTCTTTCTCGGCGAGCAAAACGTCGCGTTGATGCTTGCTGCTGTTGTCGCTGCATACTCGCTATATCGGCATACTGAGATGACAACGAGCGAATGGAGCGAAGAATTAACGGAAGCATTGAAGAGTGGTGGTAATATCGCTGCGATCACGGCTTCCGGCGGAGCGTTCGGTGCGATGCTTGCAGCGTCTGGCGTCGGCGACTACCTCGCAAATGCTCTCCAAGAGGTTGGAGTTGGACTACTAGTTACAGCTTGGTTGATTGCTGCAATCGTCCGGATCGCACAGGGATCGGCGACTGCCGCGATGCTAACTGCGGCTGGAATTATGGCTCCCCTCGTCGGTCAGCTTTCGGTTAATCCAGCATATCTCGTCATGGTCATCGGAGCCGGTGGCAACATCTTCTCCTGGTATAACGATTCTGGATTTTGGCTTGTGAAGGAAATCGGCGGACTTACGCAGGAAGAGACGTTGCAGACTTGGACTGTACTGACAACGGTTATCTCCGTTTCAGGATTGATCACGACGCTACTCGTCTCGTCACTGTTCCCACTCACCTAGTTCATCTCTCGTGCAGATTTGATTGTACTTGAGCCAGCCAACGTCGATTCTCACCCAGAACGGTACCCGATATATTTGACAGCTTCCTCCCCCGAAGCGCGAGGATTCCTTCGTGAGGTCGTCCAAAACGGCGAAGCCGTTTCACGATGACAGAGAACTCCGTTCTCGTGAACGCCAGTAGCCCTGTCATACCGGCCTAGTTACAAAACAGCAAATATCCCAACCTAGCGGCGCGGTGCCGTAGGAAGCCTCGCCGTTTAGGGCGAGGAGGAGGTTACCTTGCGGCCTTGCTCTCCACTCTTACCTATCTCCGGCGACGATTAGCATGGGTTCAACCCCCAGTGGAGAACCCACGGCTTTAGCTGTGGGAGGATGTCAGTCCAAGTCCGCGGAACTGAACCGCCGATAGCCGATTGCGGGGGTACAACGATCCAGACTGCATACGCCAAGATGGAGAACCACGGTCGGAGGTAGAACAGAACCTTACCATCGACACGTGACCCAACCCGGAGCGGATCCGGGCCGGCCTTGGCGAACGAGACGTCCTCGAGTCCCAACCGGGCCATCGGCCAGACGTAGTCGGCCTACGTGGTGCTGGGAGAAAGGTACTCATCACTCCATCCTCCGAGGTTGTGACTAAATAGCGCGGAATCGAAAGGCGGAGCAGAGATTACCTACATTTGTGTCTCCTGAATCAACGGTCCACGCGGATACTATCCGATCGTAAATACTCTACCCTGAAATAACGCCGCAGAATTTGTCCTCCGCCTGCGAAATAATATTTTACCAGAGATGTGGTTGGAAGGCGGTCATCCCTCCCCCGCCTACAAGCGAAACCTGCGTATTACCCTCGGTGTGCCAATGGAGCAACGAACGGCATCACCCCCGGCTACCGTGAAGGGACGTTTCACAACGAAGGGTGAAAAACCTCTCTTTCAGATCTTTTTCGAAGGTTAGACCGATGGTAACGCGAGCGCGCCGACTCAGTCACGACAGCCTCGGAATCTCTGAAGCCGCTCACGAGAACGACGGAAGGACTTCTTCTCGGTACATCTCCAGGAGGGCGTCCTGGTCGTCCCCGATCTGCATTACGTAGACGTGATCGTACCCAGTGTCGATCGCCCCCTGAATCGCGTCGATGTGTTGTTGGGCGTCCGGTCCGGTCATGATGCTGCTCTCCGCGATATCCTCTTCCGAAACCATCTGTGTCGCCTGCTCGAAGTGTTTCGGCGTCGGCAAGACGGAGTTCAGTTCCCCCTTCAGACCCGCTATCGGCCACTGTTCGTGTGCGGTGGAGACGGCCTCGTCCTCGCTGTCGGCGACGCAGGCTTGGAGTTGGCAAAAACGGGGACCCTCCCCGCCGTGTTGTTCCCACGTCTCGACGACGTCTTGGGGGCCGACCGACCAGAACCCGTCGCCGAAATCGGCTGCCGCTTTCGCGGCGCGCTCGCCGTACGCCGACACGCAGATCGGCGGCCGTTCCTCGGGGAGCGTGAACAGCTTCGCGTTCTCGACGGTATAATGTTCGCCGCGGTGACTGACCTGTTGGCCCGTCCAGAGCTCGTCGATCACCTCAACCGCCTCCTCGAGCATCTCCAGGCGGACTTCGTGCTCTGGCCAGCGATCGCCGAGGACATGCTCGTTGAGCAGTTCGCCCGTCCCGACGCCGGCGAAGAACTGCCGATCGTCGAACATCGCTGCCGTCGTCGCGGCTGCCTGCGCGTAGATCGCCGGGTGGATGCGTACGATCGGCGCCGAGACGCCCACGCCGACATCGATCTCGTCCGTCGCTGCAGCGACACCGCCGAGCGTCGACCAGACGAACGGCGCGTCGCCTTGCGCGCTGATCCACGGGTGGAAGTGGTCCGAGATCGAGAGGAAATCGAAGCCGATCGCTTCGGCCCGCGTCGCGTACTCGACCAGATCGTTCGGGTGGTGCTCTTCGCTCGAAAGGGTAAATCCGATTTCAGTCATGTCTGTGAAGTTCGGGCGTCACGCGGTTACTCAGAGGCCGCTGCGAACTCCTCGACGATCGCGTCCATAAACGCGTCCAGATCGTCGGGGTTGCGGCTCGTCACGACGCCGTCGCCGACGACGACCTCCTGATCGGTCCATTCGCCTCCCGCGTTCTCGACCTCCGTCCGTAGACTGGCGTAGGAAGTCAGCTCGCGATTATCGACGACGTCGGCACCGGCGTCTGAAACGGTCTCTTTTGGTTCGGTGAACTCGACTTCTTCAGTGCCTTCCTGCGCGACGAGAATTCCGACGCTCACTCCGTCGAGGGGTTGCCGGTCAGTTGTACTCATGCAGGTGTATTTGCCACCAGTCTACGGTTAAAGATTTTTCTCACATCGAAGTAAGTGTCGAATGATTAGTTATAGAAGTTATTAGTAGTTCTTCCGGAATTAGCGCTAATCGGAGGACTGGCTAGCCGGCGCGGCCAGTGAGCGTGCGGCGCCGTCGCCGCGAGCGGAGCTCATACGGTTCAATCGTGCACCAGCACGTCGAGCACGTCAATGCCATCGCGGGCGAGTGCGTCCTCGAGCGCTTGTTCGATCTCATCGGGATCCTTCACGAGTTCTGCGCGCCCCCCGTGGCTTTCGGCGTTCTGTACGATGTCGACCCGTGGGTCGAAGTCCATGCCGACGAACTCGTGGTCCTCCTCGTCACCGCCCAGTAGGTCGAGCGTGTTGTCCTTCAGGATCCGGTAGTTGCGGTTGTCGGCAACGACGACGGTGAGATCGAGGTCGTAGCGCGCCGCGCTGTAGATCGCGTTCGGGTAGTAGAGGTAGGACCCGTCGCCGACGAAACCGATCACCTCGCGCGGATTGTCTCGCTGGCGTTCGGCGATCGCCCCGCCGATCGACGCGGGGAGGCCGTAGCCGAGGCCGCCACCTTTGTTGGTGACGTACTGTTCCGGATCGAAGTCCCAGCGCGTTTTGATGGGAAACATCGACGTGACGCTCTCGTCGACGACGTAGGCGCCGTCCGCGACCCGTTTCATCGTGTCGATGAGCTGTGCTTTCGACGGGCGGGGATCGTCCTCGGCGTCTCCCTCGCCGACGCCGGCTAACCTGTCGTCGACTGTCTCTTTGATATCGCGCACCGTTTCGAGTCGCGCCGCGACCGTCTCCTCGGAGATGTTCGGCCGGATGCGTTCGATGAGTTCCTGCAGGACCAGCCCGAGGTCGCCGACGACCGCCGCGTCGGCGGGATGGTTCTTGCCCACTTCCCAGGCGTCGTCCCCGACGTGAACGCAGGTCGTGTCGGGATCGACCAGCGGTTGTTCGTGACGCGTCAGTGTCGTGTTCGTCGATGTCCCGGCAAACAGGATCGTGTCGGCGTCCAGCAGCTCCGCCGCACGCTCTTCGTCCGGCGGAACGTACGAGATCCACTGCTCGTGATCGGTCGCAAAGTCGATCTCACTCGCGTGGATTTCGCCGTAGACATGGGCGCCTGTCGACTCCGCGAGTTCGACCGCAGCGGCGACGGCTTCCTCACCGGAGCGAGCGATCTGATCGCCGACGACGATCGCTACGTCGTCGCTGTCGGCGTCGACGAGCAGGTCGGCGGCGCGCTCGAGTTGCGCCGGGTCGCCGCTCCCCGCGTTGGGAATCTCGCCCAGACGCTCGGGGTCGGCGTCCGTCTCCGCCATCATCACGTCCAGCGGCAGGCCGAGAAAGACCGGGCCGGTCGGCGGCGTTAGCGCGACCCGGAACGCTCGCCGGAGCATCGTCGGCAACGCTTCGACATCGAGCACTTCGTCGGACCACTTGCAGAACTGGTCGGCCAGATCGGCAAGTTCCCCCGCTAGGGCCGGTTCCTCGTGACGGAAATCGGTGCTCTGGTTGCCGGCAGTGACGACGACGGGTGCGCCCGCCCGCTTGGCGGCGTAGATGTTTCCCAGACCGTGCGCCAGTCCGGGCGCGATGTGCAGGTTTACGACGCCGACGGGGTTGACCGAGTCGTCGTGATGCGCGTGGTATCGCCGCGTTTGCGCGTATCCCGAGGCCATCCCGACCGCGACGTCTTCGTGGGCCCCTAGCACGTACTCGAGATCGGTCTGTCCGATCGCCTCCAGTACTGGGAGTTCTGTCGTACCTGGGTTCCCGAACACGTAGTCGACGTCGTAGGACTCAAGCGCGTCGACGAAGAGGTCGGCGCCTGTGTACTCCCACTCGTCTTCGGCCGTTCCATCCGTCATAGGTAATCGCCAATACCCAGTTAATTAAACCCCGGGCCTGATGGTGATAACCATTCTCACAGTCACGTAGTTGGAACCTCCACCAGTAGAGAGTTCTCGGCGGTTCTATCGAACTCCGGCACCTCCGCACCCTCGATCTCGAGGGCGTCGAACATCGCTTTCATCACTATGGGCTTGTTCCAGCCTGACACGGATATCTTTCAGGAGCGAGATGTCCTCCGGGAAGATTACCAACCAGAGGAGATTGTCGGTCGCGATGAAGAGCTACAGCAGTATATTTCGGCCCTGCAGCCCGCCATCAACGACGATTAGCCTGCGAATATATTTCTCTATGGCAAAGCCGGCGTTGGGAAAACCGCCTGTACGCGCTATCTTCTTCGGGAACTCAAAGACGACGCGGCTGAATTCGATGTCGATCTCACGACGATCCGTACGAACTGCGAGGATCTGAGTACGAGCTCTCAGGTCGCGATTCAACTAATCAACGATCTCCGCGACCCAGAGGATCATTTGAAGCCGACCGGATTATCCCCGACGACAAGTCAACGAATGGCTTTGGGAGGAACTCGACGCGATCGGAGGCACCGTCATCATCGTATTCGACGAGGTCGATCACATCGACGATGATTCGATTCTGTACCAGATCCCACGCGCTCGAGCCAACGGAAATCTGGAGGAATCGAAGGTCGGGATCATCGGTATCTCAAACGACTTCAAATTCCGTGAGTCGCTGAGGGTCGTGTTTAGTTTGTAGCATTCTGCCAGACGGCGAAAGCTTGGAGCCACGATTCTGCGGTTGATGGTTTGACGTGACTAAAACAGTTTGAAAACGAGGAGGTACGTCGTTTTATCTCTCGGAAGATACGTTCAACAGCGTTTCGATTTCCATGTTTTTCGTATCGAAATCGGTGCCCATGTCGGCGGAGTGCTGTCTGGAGATGCTGTGCTCCGTCGACGAGAAACACAGCGTCTTCGACATCATGTTTCTCGGGTAATTCTCGTAGAAAGCGTTCAGTCAATGCGGTTGTAGTCGTTGAAAACAGCCGTATATGGAGAATCTTGTTCGTTTCAGGATCGACTGCAGCGTACAGCCAATACTGGTGATCATCGATCCGAATCACGGTTTCGTCGAGCGAAATGTGATTCGGAGTCGTGTCAGTTGCTGGCTGTAGATCAGCTTTCTGTACCCAATCGTGAACAGCCTTCCGCGATCGCTCGACACCGAACCTCTCGAGTTCTCGAACGGTATTCGAAAGAGACAATCCGGCAAGGTGAAGTCGAATACCGAGCCCCATCAGCCGACGCGGTGTCCGTTCTCGCTCCACAACACTCAAATCGATCCAGTCGCTACAACCGTTGAGGCGGTCGATTTTTGCCATAGACCAGCATACAATCGTACCGCCTCACTTTTCACGCTTAACTAAACACGGCCGTGTATCCGGGCAAAACCGTTATCGGCCTGTGTGCGAAGTATATGCGTAGAATGGGCGGGAACGATGAACTCCGACGAGTTCACTTCCAGTCACCAGAATACCTCGTCGAACGACTCGACGCGATCGCGGATCTCTTCGACACGGACCGAACGGACCTTCTCGTCGAAGCCATCTGCGAATACCTCGAGGAAACCACCGGGAGCGAGACGTTTCAGGAACGGGTGGCAACGAAGTACTACGACGACCAACTCGAGTTCGAGACGGTGAAACAGTTCGTCGGCGCCGAGACTGCCCAACGGCTCCGCCTGCTGAAAGCTGATCTGGAGGGAGAACCGCTCGATCTCGCCGCACCCGACACCGACGTCGACATCTGCGGTACCGACGCGACGGCGGTCCATACCGACGAGACTGACGGGCAGGAATGAGCAGGCCGCGTCTGCTGACGGTAATCGTCGATATGAGTGTACTTGTGAGTACCACGGTCCCTGTACCGACATCGATACGACACTGACGTCCGGATCGCCTTCGGTACCCTCCACCTCGTGTGCCTTGCAACTCGCCGGAAGTGACCGCTGAGCTACCGTGAACAGCACTACTTATCACGTCTCTGTGGGGGAACTGGATACTGCCAAAAGGGGTACTCTCTCGAGAACACACTCAAGTCCTTAACCGCCAGAGAAACGCGTTAACCGCGGCGGATGAACGTGACCGGACACGGCGCGTCAAGCATCACTTCCTGTGTCGCCGAGCCGAAAAGCGCCTTCCCGGTCGGCGACCGCTTTTGGCCCCCAATGACGACGCGGTCCGCATCGGCCGCGAGATCGACGATGGTGGTCGCGTGCGGGCCGATGTCGATCCGCAATTCGTAATCGAGTCCTTCGGCGTCGAACCGATCACCGATGGTGCGGAACGTGCCGTGTTGGGTCGCTATTCGCTCGGGCGTGACCTCAGCCTCGTCATCGACACCGAGGCCCATTTTGGTGTTCTCGTATTCGTCTTCCGTGAATACGAAGGCGACCACCACTCGAGCGTGTGACGACTTCGCGACATCGAGTACGGCCTGCGCGAGTTCCGACCCCTGACCTTCGTCGCCGCGCTTACACGCCAGAAGAACCGTTTCGAGAGCCAGGTGTCATTGAGACAGGAGTTGTGAATTAAACGTACTCCTGTGTACGATCATGTCGGGGAAGAACTGAGAGCGTAGTATCGATCTATCCCCCCAAGCTATCACTTTCAAAAACAGTTAGAGAAGTAGAGAGTCTGGCATTGAGAAGAGGCACAGCATGGCTCACGATCTGGTTCACACGCGTGATGTCCAGACCAGAATTGACGTGAATCCGAATCGCGTTGCAGTCGACGAGACGACGATTCGACTCGAGATTCCGCTCGAGTGTCATCCATGTGTCGATCACGGAACGAACAGTAGTCGCTGTATACGGCCCGATTCGGCAACTGTGACCGCCCCCACGGAGTGGTCCACACTCGAATATGTGAGAGAAAATACTCCAGAGGGTGTGGTGTTTCTCGTCGACAGCAGACGACGACTCCGAACGCTACTCCACCGACGTGAACTCGGAGCTCGACGCCAAAAGCGCGGCAACCAGACTATTTCAGAAGTATTTCTCGAGATATGTATTGAGCCAGCTCTCTGATTTCAAACTATTCATCCGCACGAACCGACCCCGAAAACGGAAAGCGAATAGAACTACGCGTCGGAGGCGGGGACGACGGTCCGACAGAGTCGATCGACGTCCCCCGACCAGCAGTCCCGAAGCGTCACCCACGCGTCCGTCGCGGCCTCGCGCCCGAGCGTCGGATCGACGAGCGAGTGGAACTTCTCTCGGAGTCGGTCCTCCGAAAACCGACGCTCCACGCCGCCGCGTGCATGGTCGATCGTTGCGGTTCGTTCGCTCCCGTCGGCGAGTACGACCGTTACGCGTGCTCCTCGCGAGTCGGGCAGTGCCGACGTGAATTTCGGCGTCGAGTCGACCTCGACGAGCCGTGCCAGTCTCTCGGTCGCTGCGTCGAGCGCCGCGGGCTCGAACGCCGACTTGCCGGCGTGTCCGCGACGGAGTCGCGTCGCGACGGCGAACGGAATCGAGAACTTCGCAGCGAGGCGATTCTCGGGGCTCGGATCGGTGAGCGTCGCCGCGGCGGGATACGTTTCGACCGTGATGCGCTCGAGCGCCTCGGGATCGATCGGCTCCGTCGACTCCAGTGCATCGATTGCATCGAGCGTGGGATGGGTGTACCGGCAGGCCGCGTGGATTTTGAAGTAGCCCTCGGTCACCGTCCACCGCTCGCCCAGCGAGAGATCTGCGGGGAACTCGATCGGGCCGTCGCTCGCCCGCTCGAGGTGGCGAGCGAGACCGTCCTCGAGACCGGAAAAGCCACTTCGGGCATGACCGACCACGGCGATCGCGTCGGGCGCGTTCATCCCGGCGTACGTGTCTCTGACAGTCGCTCCTTCGATCGCCGCTTCGAATCGGGTGTGTTGGGCGTGGTTCGCGGCGATACGGAGTGCGTTGGCGGTTTCGTCCGCGTCCAGTCCCTCGTAATTGGCGACCGCGGCGGCCGCGCCGACGACGCCCCAGACGCCGTGCGGGTGGTATCCCTCTGCGAGCGGCCGGCAGGCTTGCGCGACGCGGACGGCCGTCTCGTAGCCGGCGACGAACGCCGTCGAGGCGGCTTCGGCGGTACCGCCATCGGCCTCGGCGACGGCGAGCACCGCGGGCAGGACGTGGATCGCCGGGTGTCCGGCGGCCAGTTTGTGCCCCTCGTCGAGCTCGAGGACGGTTCCGGCGATCCCGTTGAGCGTCGCGGTCTGGTGGCCGGGAAGCGTCGCCGTCGTCCCGAGAACGGTCGCGGGACCGTCTGATCGGTCGGCGTATCTGCGCCGGAGCGACGCGACGGGGTCCGTCGTCGACCCGCCGACGATCGTGCCGACCGTGTCGGCGACGACGAGGCCGACGTGGTCGCGAACCGGCGGGGGAACGTCGTCCGGAGAGAGGGTAGCGACGAACGACGCGAGCGATTCGTCGGCGGTCATTCGTCGTCGTCGGCCGTCGCCGAGGCGTTTCGCTTCGACGGCCCGTACGCGCCGAGCAGTTCGACGGCCCGTCGCGGCCACGAGATCGCCCCCTGCGGACTGTAGAGGACGATACCGACCAGCAACAGTCCGTAGATGACCCGGTCGAAGCCGGTGATGTCGACGGACTGCCGGGCGACCTCGCTGAGCGGAATCACGACGAACGCGCCGACGATGGGGCCGATAACGGTCCCGACGCCGCCGACGATCGCCGGCAACAGGATCTCGACGTTGACGAGCAGTTCGTAGACAGTGTCCGGGCGGATCGTATCGAAATACATCGCCCAGAACGCGCCGGCCCACGCCGTGAAGAACGCGCTCACGCCGATGCCGACGAGTTTGTACCGGAACGTCGGGATACCCACGGCTGCGGCGGCACTCTCGTCTTCGCGGATCGCGAACAGATAGAGGCCGAGCCGCGATTGCTTGATCGCGAGCGAGACGGCCGTGACGACGACGAGGAAGCCGAGGATGATGTAGTAGTACGGAAGCGTCTCCCGGAACTGGAACGCGGCGAACCCGAACTCCGCGCCGTACGACCGGGGCAGCGGCTTGAAGTAGCCGCTCGCGCCCCCGAGTTGCGAGAACGTGTTGAACGTGTGCCGAAGGAGTTCGGCGAACGCGAGCGTCGCGAGCGCGAAGTAGTGCCCGCGGAGGTCGTACCGGAAGCAGAGCACGCCGATGAGCAGCCCGTACAGGCTGGCGACGGTCGCGCCGATCAGCATGCCGAGCCACGGGTTCAGTCCGGCCGTGTTCAGGAGCAGGATCGTCCCGTAGGCTCCGAGCCCGAAGAACGCGGCGTGCCCGAACGAGAACTGGCCGGTGTACCCCGACATCACGTTCCATCCCTGCGCCGCGGTCGCCCAGACGAGCGTGATGACCAGCACGTGAACGCTGATCCACGACCCGAGACTGAACCCGAAGAAGTACAGGTCGAGGACCAGCGGCAAAACGAGCAACAGTCCGAAGATACCCGCGAGTATCGCCGGCGTCGCGTACCACTTCGATTGAAACGTCCGGTACTGTCGGCGGGCCTGATCGAGGCGACTCGAGACGTCGGCGTTACTCACTGACACCACCGCCGAGCAGGCCCTCGGGTTTGAGTAATAACACGAGGATGAATATCAGGAAGATCGAGATCTGGTACCCCGATCCGGGGAGGAAGTACTGACCGAACACGTGGACGAATCCGACGATCAGCCCGCCCAGCAACGCGCCGGGGAACGAGCCGAGTCCGCCGAGAACAACGATGACGAACGCGTTGATCAGGTACGAATCCCCGAGGTACGGATTGATCTGTTGGAACAGCGGGATCACCGCTCCCGCGAGTCCGGCGAGCGCCGCACCGATACCGAAGGTCAGGTAATCGATCCGGGGCACGTTGATCCCGACGTACTGTGCGGCCGTCCGGTCGTCGGCCGTGCCGCGAATCGCTCGTCCCAGCTGCGTCCGCTGAAGGAAGAGCCAGACGACGACCACGGCCGAGATCGAGATGAGCAGGGCGTACAACTGGCCAAGCGGGAGGAAGACGCCGGCGATGGCGACCGAACCCAGTCCGAGGCCGAGGCTCTGCGGATCGGTCGAGAACGTGATCTCGATGGCGCTGATCAGAATCAGCATGATCCCGAAGGTCACGATCAGCTGGTTCTCCTGTGGGGCGTCCATGATCGACGAGATCGTCGTCAAGTGGACGAGGACGCCGATCGCGAACAGGCCGAGCACGGCGAGCGGGATCGACAGGATCGGGTGCAGGCCGAAGGCCGTCGCGGTCCACCAGACCGTGTACATGCCGACGACCATCATCGCCCCGTGCGCGAAGTTGATCACGTCCATCACGCCGAAGATCATCGTCAGACCGAGCGCGACGAGCCCGTAGATGCCACCGAGGAGGACGGCGAAGGCTAGCAACTGGAGCGCGGTCGACGGTTGGATGAACGCCACCGTCGCCGATTCGGTCGCGAGTCCGCCGATCGAAGGCAACGCGGCCACCGAATCGAAACTGAAACCCATCGTTGCGATCATCGAGAGGTTACAGATCGATCTCGGTCTCGGCGTATTCTTCGGGGAAGACGACGCGATCGTCGAGATCCTGGACTTGGAACAGCGGTGCGAGGGCGTTTTCGTTCTCGCCGTTCTCGTCGAACGAGATCGGCGGCATCGCCGCGATGTGGTCGCTGACCTCGATCTCGGAGAGCGCGTCGTTGATATCCTCGGGATCGCTCGAGCCCGCTTCCTCGATGCCCGCGATGATGACCTCCGTCGCCGCGTAGGTCATCGCGACGTTGGCGTCGAACGATTCGTCGAACTCGCTTTCGTACCGCTCTCGAACCTCGCTCGCACGATCGAGAGTGGGGTTGAGCGCGAAGTTCGTCGGCAGCGCGCCCTCGACGGTCTCGCCCATCTCCTCGAGCGCGCCCACGTCGTTGAGCGCCTCGTTCGCACAGCCGGCGATGAACGGGGGCGCGTAGTCCTGGTTGTCCATCGCCCTGACGAGTTCGACCGTCTCCGCCTCGTAGGTCGTCGCGATCACGACGTCCGGGTCCGCGTCGGCCAGTTGCGTGACCGCCGTGTCGGCCGTCTCGCCGAAGTCGATGCTGACCTCCTCGACGATTTCGATGTCTTGGTTCGGCAGTTCCTCCCGGAGGCTGTCCCGGACCGATTGGCCGAAGTCGATGTTGATGTAGTACAGCCCTGCCGTCTGGACATCCCGTCCGGCGTCGCGGATGACCTGTGGCATCAACTCGGCGTGGTCGACCGCCATCTGCGACGCGGGCGGCTGCGGTCGGTAGGCGTACTGCAGGTCGTTGTCTTGGAGGATCGCGTCGTCGACGGAGACGGAGATGACGAACGGAACGCCGGCGCGCTCGGCCGCACGCGTCGCCGCGTTAGTGACTGGGGAGGAGAAACAGCCGGTAATGACGTCGGCCCCGTCGTCGATGAGACTGTCGGTCACTTCGCCCCCGAGTTCCTGATTCCCCTGATTGTCCTCGCTGATGACCTCGAGTTCCGCGCCGTCGAGCGACTCGATGCCGCCGTTGTCGTTCTTCATCATGGCGGCCAGCTGGACCGCGTTGTCCATCCGCGTCCCCGTTCCGCCGAGGCTCCCGCTCAGTGGGTGGTTCGATCCGATGACAACGCTGCTTCCGTCTCCGTCATCATCCGAGGGGTCCTGTCCGACACACCCCGCGAGACCGAGCGTTCCCGCGGCACCGACGTACTTGATAAACGACCGTCTATCCGATTGGCTGGTAGTCCTCCGCATACAATGGTATCTGGAACCAACCCACATATAAGTTTGCCAAACGAGGACATACGACAGAAGCGGTGCGATTGGAAATAGCAGATGGAGGCCGGGGGATCACTCGAGACCGAGATAGAGTTCGACGAGTTCGTCTTCATCGAGCAGTTCCGCCGCCGGGCCGTCGAACTGCAGACGACCCTGTGCGAGAATGTAGACGTAATCGGCGATTCGCAGCGCCTCGCGAACGTTCTGTTCGACGAGAATTACCTGTGCGCCCTGCTCGACGAGCGTCTGGGTCATCTCGAAGACGTCGTCGACGAGCGCCGGGGAGAGTCCCGCCGACGGCTCGTCGAGGAGGAACAGCTCCGAGCCGGTCATCATGGCCCGCCCGAAACTCAGCATCATCTGTTGGCCGCCCGAAAGGGAACTGCCCTTCGCGTCGAGTTTGTCCTCGAGATCGGGAAACGCCTCGAGGACGGTGTCGAGCCGTTCGCGACGAACGTCGCGGTCGACGCGGAATCCGCCGAGCAGGAGGTTCTCCCTGACTGTCAGGGAGCCGAAGATGCCGCCGTCCTGCGGGAGCATCACCATGCCGTGTTGGAGGTTCTCGGCGGCGTTCGTCTCGGTGATATCCGTCTCGCCGAGCGAGATCGAACCCGACCAGACGGGGACCGCGCCGACGAGCGCTTTGAGTAGCGTCGACTTCCCGCTGCCGTTGGGGCCGAAGATGCAGGTGACGCCGTCGTGGCTCTCGACGGAAACGTCGTCGATCACGGTGTGATTGCCGTAGCCAGTGACGATGTCGTCCGCGACGAGTCGGCGCTGCTCGCCGATCAGATCGGCGTCGGTCTCGACGACCTGCGTCGTTGCGCTCGCACCCGTCGCCGCCGCGCTCGAGCCGCCCCCCGACGCCGTCGCCGCGCCGCCGTTGGCCTCGCTCGCGGACGGGTCCGCGGCCGCACTCGAGTCGGAACCGGCTCCGAGTGCGTCACCGAGTCCGGCGTCGGGATCGGTCTCCGCGCCGAGATACGCCTCTCGGACGCGCTCGTCGCTGGTCACCGTCTCGAAGTCGCCGTCCATCACGACCTTTCCCTGATCGAAGACGGTGACGCGGTCCGTGAGTCCGGAGATAACGCTCATGTCGTGTTCGATGATCACGAAGGTCTGCCCCTCCTCGTTGAGTTCGTGCAGATGATCGAGAATTCGGTTCTGCAACGCCGGGTTCACCCCCGCAGTCGGCTCGTCGAGCATGATACACTGGGGGTCGAGCATCAGGATCCGTCCGAGCTCGAGGAGTTGCTGTTGGCCGCCGCTGATGTCGCTGGCCTCGTGGTCGGCGATGTGTTCGATCTCGAGGCGCTCGATGATCTCTTGGGCGCGCTCGCGTTTCCCCTCGGTGATCCGGAGTCCCGAGCGGAGGCCGGCGGTGTAGACGCTCAGCAGGTTCTCCCTGACGGAGAGGTCCCGGAACGGAGAGGCGATCTGGAACGTCCGGCCGAGGCCGCGTCGCGCGATCGCGTCCGGCGACGCGTCGGTGATGTCGGTCCCGTCGAAGTAGACCGACCCCCCGTCGGCGTCGTAGAACCCGGTTACCGTGTTGAAAAACGTCGACTTGCCGCTCCCGTTCGGGCCGATGATCCCGTGGATCTCGCCCGCCTCGACCTGCAGGGAGATCCCGTCGTTCGCGATCAGGTTGCCGAACTGTTTCCGTAACTCCACAGTCTCGAGTATCGGTTCGCTCACGGGCGTATATCAGAGAGTATCCGCTTAAGGGTTTCCCACAGTTCACCGGAGCGTTCCCGGACGATTGTCTCATAAACCACAGCCGGCCGAACCGCCCCGTTCACGCGACGGTCGCGGACTCACAGCGGCCGCGTCGCGCGCAGGAGCCGCTCATCCGCAGCGCGGTCGACGCCGATCGGCGCTCGGACGATCGGTAGATCGACGCCCGCGTCCCTGAGCGCGGTCAGTCGCTCCCTGACGGCCGCTTCGTCGCCGACGACTGCGACGTGGTCGAGAAACTCGTCCTCAACGGCCGCGGCCGCCGCCTCCGTCGTGGGTGCCGCCCGGATCGCGTCGATCATCGGCTCGAATCCCGCTTCCGCAGCCACGCGGTCGTAATAGCCCGGGATGTCGCGGAAGTACGTCGCGACGTGTTCGGCGGCGGCCGCACGCGCCCGTTCCGGATCGTCGGCGACCGACACCAGGACGTACATCGCGACGTCGATGTCGTCGACGGCGCGACCCGCGCGGTCGGCTCCCGTCTCGAGCCACTCGAGCGCCGTTTCGAACCGGGCTTCGGGGTAGAGGTTGGGCAGCCAGCCGTCAGCCAGTTCGCCGGTCAGGCGGACGTTACCCGGGCCGAGCGCCGCGTTGTAGATCGGGATCTCGCTCCGGACCGGATCGAAGGCGTCCCAGAAGGCGGTCCGGTCGGGCGCGAAAAAGTCGCCGTCGAACGCGCCGGGGTCGCCCGCGAGGTAGCGACGGACCAGTTCGACGTACTCGGCCAGCCGCGCGAGCGGCCGGTCGAAGTCGACGCCGTGGAAGCCCTCGACGACGCCCGGATGGGCGACTCCGAGGCCGAGAATCGCGCGACCGCCCGAGTGGGCGTCGAGAGTCGCGATCGCCTGCGCCGTCGCGGCCGGGGTCCGCGAGAACGGGTTGACGATGCCCGTCGCCAGCCCGATCTCGTCCGTGACCGTCGCCCACCGCTCGAGTTTCCCGAACGCGGTCTCGCCCTGCCCCTCGGCGGCCCAGACGCTCTCGAAGCCCAGTTCCTCGGCGGTCCGCACGAGCTCGAGGTCGTCCCGCGTCGAGAAGAGGACCCCCGTGCGCTCGGTCATTCGATGACCCCCTCGGCCGCGAGGTCGTTGTAGATGTCCAGCCGAGCGATCTCGCCATCCTCGATCCGGTAGACATCGACGTACCGAACGTCCTCGAACCGCTCGCCGTCGGCGTCGACGCCGAAGAGAGTGCCCTGACTGACGACGACCGGGCCCGCTTCGATCCAGTCCGCGTACTCCTTCGCCGCTCGCTCGTAGCGGGGTGCGAGCCACTCGAGCATCTCGTCGGCCGCGCCGGGGCCCTCGAACCGCGCTCCGGGGAGGGTGATCACCGCGTTCTCGGCGAAGCAATCGCCGACGGTGTGCCGACGCTCGTCGTCGGCCATCCGCTCGAAGAACTCCTCGACCAGCGCTCTCGGCGTGTCGGTCATACGCGTCGTGCATTCGGCGGCGTGGACTTAACGTTCCCCTCGGACCGGCTGCGGACCACCCCGCTCGGAAGATAGCTTTAGGTGTGCGTCGCCGAAACGAGTGGTATGGTCTCGAATACCACTCGCTCGCAGCGCCGCGAGCAGCGCGAGCGCAGTCCGATTCGTATCAGTCGATCGACCCCCGCCGCGCCGAGGAGGGACGACCCGTGACGACGAGCCCACCCGATCCGGCGAGCCCGTGGGAGGCGTCGATCTTCGACTTCCTCGAGCGGCCGATCCCCGAGTCGGTCCTCGAGCGGGGAGCGATGACCGTCGCCGACGTGCTGGCCGCGACGGTCTCGGGGAGCGCGGTCGAGCCGTACGAAGCGGCGTGGGAGTCCGTCGATCTCCCGGACGGGCCGTCGACGGTTATCGGCTCGAGTCGCACCACGTCGCCGGTACAGGCCGCCACGCTGAACGGGGCGGCGGCCATCGCACAGGAGATCGAAGAGGGCCACAACACCGGCGGTCACGTCGGCTCGGGCATCGTCGTCGGGGCGCTCGCGATGGCTGAACGCGCGGACGCCGACGGAGAGATACTAGTCGAAAGCTGTGTCAAGGCCTACGAGATCTGCGCCCGGCTCGAGGAAGCGATCTTCGCGATGAAAGACCGGCTCAACGAGTCGGTGCCGTGGCTCGTGCGGAACCCCCATGCGACCTGGACCACGGTCGGGCCCGCGCTGGCCGGCGTGCTCTGTACCGACCCCGATCCCAGTGTGGCCCGCGAGGCGTTCCGGTTGGCCGCCAACCGCGCCGTGGTCTCGATGGACGACCCCTACGAGGCGGGCCCGCCGTCGCGGAACCTGACCGCGGGCGCGTCCGCCGGCGTCGGCGTGACGATGGCCCAACTCGCGGCGGCGGGCATCCCCGGCTCGCCGGACGTAATGCGGTCGGTCTACGACCCGTTCGAGGAGCTGTTGCCGGACGGATTCGCCGAGCGGTTCGCTTCGCTCGGCGACCACTGGGCGATCACGGAGAACTACTTCAAGCCGTATCCGTCGTGTCGGTACACGCACGCGCCCGTCGACGCTCTCCGCGAAATCGACGGCCCGATCGATTCGAATGCGATCGATCGGATCGTCGTCGAGACCTACGCGAACGCGGTCGACATGGCCCACACCGAACCGACGACGCTCACCGGCGCGAAGTTCTCGATTCCGTACGTCCTCGCACGATACCTGAGAAGCGGCGAACTCCGTCTCGAGCACTTCCACCCGGACCGAGTCGCGGACGACGCGGTCCGGGCCCTCGCCGATCGCGTGACCGTCCGAGGGGCCGACGAGTTCGACGACGCCTTCCCCGAGAACTGGGGCGCTCGAGTCACCCTCGAGTACGCCGACGGCCGGAGTGCGGTCGGCGAACGGGCGTATCCCGCGGGGGACCACCGCGATCCGATCGCGCCGGCGGCGTTCGACGAGCGATTGCGGGCGCTGCTCGACTACGGCCTCCCGGACGGGACCGCCGAGGACGCGTTCGCCGTCGTTCGCGACCCGCGAGCGGCCGACACGCGGGAGATCGGTGCCCTGTTGCGACCCTGAGCCGGCCGCCGCGGGAACGAAAACCCATTAGCCCGACCGATTCTCAGGGCACCTATGTCCGATTCAGACGCGACGCTCCGAGACCTGTTCGATCGCGACGACCTCCTCCTCGCGCCGGGCGTCGCGGACGCGCTCGAGGCGACGATCGCCGAGCGGGCCAACGCCGACGCCCTCTACGTCAGCGGCAACGCCGTCGCAACGGCCGTCCACGGCGGTCCAGATATCGGCCTGACGACGATGTCGGAGACCGTCGATCGCGTTCGCGAGATCACCGGTGCCATCGACCGACCGGTGTTCTGCGACGCGGACGCCGGCTACGGGAACGCGCTGAACGTCTACCGGACCGTCCGCGAGTTCGAGCGCGCGGGCGCGGCCGGCGTCCACATCGAGGACCAGCGCGCGCCGAAGCAGTGCGGGCACTTCGACGGGAAGCGACTCATCGCGGCCGACGAGATGGTCGGCAAACTCGAGGCCGCGATCGACGCCCGCGAGGACGACTCGTTCGTCGTCGTCGCTCGCACCGACGCGGTCGCAGTCGGGGGGCTCGAGGCGGCGATCGACCGCGCCCGAACGTACGTCGAGTCCGGGGCCGACGGGATCTTCGTCGACGCCCCGGAAACGGAGGCGCAACTGGCCGAGATCGGCGACCGCCTCGCCGACGTGCCGCTGGTCGTCAACCTCCCCTACGGCGGGAAGAGCCCGATATTCCCCGCCGAGCGGGTCGCGGAGATGGGGTACGACGTACTGCTCTTCGCGACGACGGCACAGAAAGCGAAGCTACGGTTGCTCGAGGACGTCTACTCGGAACTCGTCGAAACCGGGAACGAGCGCGGGCTCGTCGACCGGCTCGGCACGTGGGAGGACCGCGACGACGTGACCGACCTCGAGACGTGGCGCGAGCGCGAGAAGCAATACGCCGCGGAGGACACGGACGGGTCGGAATGAAAACGGCTGCCAGCGGCCTCAGTCGGCCGACTCGAGTTTTCGTCTCGTGTACGGTTTGAGCCCGCCCTGATCGACGAGGTCCTGCAGGAACGGCGGCAGCGGTTCGGCGTCGTACCGGATCTCCTCGTCGTGATCGTAGACGAACCCCTCGTCGACGTCGATCGAGATTTCGGCCCTGTCGTCGATCTCGCCGACGCCTGGGCAGAGCAACACCGGCAGACCGAGGTTGATCGCGTTCCGGAAGAAGATCCGTGCGAACGACTGGGCGACGACGCCGGCGACGCCGGCACCGACGAGCGAGAGCGGGGCGTGTTCCCGCGAGGAGCCGCTCCCGAAGTTCTCGCCCGCGACGACGAAGTCGCCGGGTTCGACGTCGTCGGCGAACTCGGGCCGGAGGTCATTGAACGCGTGCTCGCCGAGTTCGTCCGGATCGCTCGAGACCAGAAACCGCGAGGGGGTGATCTGGTCGGTATCGATGTCGTCGCCGAAGACCCACGCGCGTCCGGTTCCGTCGACGCTCATCGAACCACCCCCACGTCGGAGACGGCGTGATCGTCGTACCGCGTCGTCTCGATCTCCCGCGGATCGGTGATCTCGCCGTACAGCGCCGTCGCGGCCGCGGTCGCCGGACTGCCGAGGTAGACCCGACTCTCCATCGACCCCTCGCGGCCGGGGAAGTTGCGGTTGGCCGTCGCCAGCGCGACATCGCCGTCGCCGAGCGCGCCCTGGTGCGTACCGAAACACGGGCCGCAACCGGCGCTCTGGAACGTCGCGCCCGCGTCGACGAGCGCCTCGAGCACGCCTGTCTCGAGACACCGCTGATACACCGCCCGGGAGGCCGGGACGACGATCAGGCGGGTGTTCGGGGCGACCTGCTCGCCCGCGAGGGCGTCCGCGACGACGCGGATGTCCTCGTAACGGCCGTTGGTACAGGTACCGACGAAGACCTGATCGATGCCCGTGCCGGCGGTCTCGCCCACGTCGACCGCGTTTTCCGGGTTCGACGGCTTCGAGACCTGTGGCGCGAGGGCGTCGCCGTCGTAGGTGTAGACGGCCTCGTAGCTCGCGCCGTCGTCGGCGGCGAGGTCGGGATCGACCCCGACCTCGAGACCGGCCTGCTCCTCGAGGTAGGTCGCCGTTCGGTCGTCCGGTTCGACGATGCCGGCTTTGCCGCCCATTTCTATCGCCATGTTCGAGAGCACGAGCCGCTGGTGAATCGGCAGGTCGCGGATCGCGCTCCCGCCGTACTCGGCCGTCTTGTACGTCGCACCGGCGAAGCCGACATCGCCGATAAAGCGGAGGATGAGGTCTTTCGCGTAGACGCCGTCCGGCAGGTCGCCCTCGACCTCGAAGCGGATCGTTTCGGGGACACGGAACCAGAGTTCGCCCGTGGCGAAGGCGGTCCCGAGGTCGGTCGATCCGACGCCCGTTCCGAGCGCGCCCAGTCCACCGTAGGTCGTCGAGTGGGAGTCGGCCCCGATGACGAGATCGCCCGGTTCGACGAACCCCTCCTCGATCATCACTTGGTGGCAGATGCCGTCGCTGATCTCGTACTGGTTCGCTCCGTACTCGGCGGCGAATTCCCTGACGATGTTGTGGTTGTTCGCGGCCTGTACCCCGTCCGCGGGAGCGTGGTGGTCGAGCGTGAAGACGACGTTCTCTGGCGCGGCGAGCGCTGCGTCCTCGCCGGTTACGTCCTCGAAGACATCGATGGTCAGCGGTCCGGTCACGTCGTGTGTGACCATCGCGTCGACCGTCGCCTCGACGTAGTCGCCGGCGGTCGCGTCTTCGCCCGATTTCTCCGAGAGGATCTTCTCCGTTATCGTTTTTCCTGTCATAGCTGTGGTGGCTGTGTTGAGTGTCTGTTTCGTGTCGATTAGTCGGTCGTCGATTCGCCGGCGGCGGCCTCGAGCACCTGCTCGCGGGTCCCGCCCAGTAACGCGCGGCTCGGCGTTCCCAGCTCGAGCCGGTCGGCGACGTCTTCGGCGACTGCGAGCAGCCGGTCGAAGTCGACGCCGGTTTCGATCCCCATGTCGTGAAGCATGTTGACGAGGTCCTCCGTCGGCGTGTTGCCGACGTCGCCCAGTCCGCCGGGGAGGATCGTCCCGCCGCCGAGGCCACAGACCGAGGTATCGAACCGCGAGACGCCACACTGCATGGCCGCGAGCGTGTTCGCGAGACTCATGCCGTTGGTGTCGTGCAGGTGGACCCCGAGGTCCGCGTCCGGATGCTGCTCGGAGACGGATGTCAGCGTCTCCGTGATCCCGCACGGGTCGGCCATCCCCATCGTCGTCGCGAGAGTCACTTCGTCGACGCCGGCCTCGAGGACGCGGTCGACGACGTAGCGGGTTCGCGCCAGCGGGATCCGGCCCTCGTAGGGACAGAAGAAACTCGTGCCGAGTCCCGCCTCGACTTCGATCCCCGTCCCCTCGGCCATCTCGACGATGGCCCTGACCTGCTCTAAGTTCTCCTCCAAGCTCATCCCCTGGTTTTTCTCGCGGTAGGTGTCGCTGATGACGACCAGGGCGTTGACCTTGTCGACGTCGGCCTGGATGGCCCGCTCCATCCCGATATCGTTCGGCACGAGCGCCCGGTAGGTCACGTCGTCGCGCCGGTCGATACGCTCGGCGACCTCGTCGGCGTCGCGAAGTCCGGGAACCGCCTCGGGATGGGTAAACGAGGTGAACTCGATCTCGTCGACGCCCGTCTCCGAGAGCGCGTCGATGATCTCGACTTTCTCGTCGGTCGGGACGAACTCCGGATAGCGCTGGAAGCCGTCCCGCGGGAGCATCTCGACGATCGTCGCGGACTCGGGGAGGGTCATCGGATCACGCCCTCCGACTCGAGTTCCGCCAGCACGTCGTCGTCGTAGCCCAGATACCCACCGAACACGTCCTCGTTGTGCTCGCCGAGGTCCGAGCCGAGGTGATCGACGCGACCCGGCGTCTCGCTGAACTTCGGAATCGTGTTCTGGACGGCCGCCTCGCCGAGATCGTCGTCGTCGACTCTGACGACCGCCTCTCGGGCCTCGTAGTGATCGTCCTCCATGATATCCGCGACGTTGTACACCGGCGCGATCGTCGCGTCGTGTTCCTCGAACGTCTCGAGGATCTCCTCGCGGGTGTGGTCGGCCATCCAGTCTCCGATGATCTCGTCGAGCTCCTCGACGTTCTCGAGGCGGCGCTCGTTGTCGGCGAATCGCGGGTCGTCTTTCAGGTCAGGTCGGCCGATCGCGTCGAAGGTCCGCATCGCGAGCGGCTGTGCGCTCGCGGCGAGGGCGACCCAGCGGTCGTCGCCGGTTCGGTAGACGTTCCGCGGGGCCGACGAGGTCGACCGATTGCCCGAGCGACGGGCGATCTCGCCGGTCTGATCGTAGGTCAACGGGAACGGGCCGATCAGGTTGAAGATCGGCTCGATCAGGCTCACGTCGATGTACTGCCCGGTGCCGCCGTTGACGTCGCGGTGGTACAGCGCGAACATCACCGAGAACGTCGCGTACAGTGCGGCGATGTTGTCCGCCAGTCCTGTCGGCGGCAACAGGGGCGGCCGGTCCTCGAAGCCGTTAACATAGGCGAAGCCGCTCATCGCCTCCGCGAGCGTCCCGAAACCCGGCTTTTCGGAGTACGGCCCCGTCTGTCCATAGCCCGACATCCGCAGCATGACGAGCCCCGGGTTCTCCTCGGAGAGGGCGTCCCAGCCGAGGTTCCAGCGCTCGAGCGTGCCGGGTCGGAAGTTCTCGATGAGCACGTCGGCTTCCGAGACGAGGTCGACGAAGACGGTCTGTCCCCGCTCGGAGGAGACGTCGAGCGTCACGGACTGCTTGTTCCGGCTCAGATACTTGTGCCACATACCGATGCCGTCCTTCTGGGTCCCGAAGTTGCGAATGTGATCGCCGTGTTCGGGGTGTTCGACCTTGATCACCGTCGCGCCGAAGTCGGCGAGGAGCCGACCGACGGTCGGCCCGGAGATCATCGATCCGGCCTCTACTACCGTGAGTCCGTCAAGCGGACCCGGAGTGTCGTCTGTCATCGAAGTCGTGTGTGTCGTCGTTCAGTCGCGTGTGTCATCGTCGGGTTGGGTCGCGTATAACGCTGTTCGTGGCGGGGTCGATCGTTCAGACCGGGCGATCGACGTGGGTGCCCGTGCCGGGCTCGGCCAGCACCTCGCCGTCCGCGTAGGCGAGTTCGCCGCCCACGACGGTGTGGGTCGGCCAGCCGGTCACGTCCCGCCCCTCGTAGATCGAGTAGTCGGCGACGCTCTGGAGCAACTCGGGCGTCACCGTCTTCGTCTCCTCGAGGTCGACGACGACCAGATCGGCGTCGCTGCCGACGCGGATCGTCCCCTTCTTCGGGTAGAGGTTCCACGCCTTCGCGGTGTTCGTGCTCGTGACCTCGACCGCGCGCTCGAGGTCGATCCGTCCCTCGTTGACCCCTTCCGAGAGGATCAGCGGGAGCATGGTCGCCGTCGAGGGGAAGCCGAGTTTGCTCTCGCGGATGGTGTCGCCGATCTTCTCGTCGGTCGTGTTCGCGCAGTGGTCGGTGCCGATACAGGAGATGGTGCCGTCGGCGACGCGCTCCCAGAGCGTCTCCTTGTCGCTCTCGTGGCGCACGGGCGGGTTGACCTTCATGCGGTCGTCGCACTCCTCGGCGGTCAGCGTCAGGTAGTGGGTGCAGGTCTCGCCGGTGACCTCGTAGCCCGCGTCCTGTAGCGTCGCGAGTTCGTCGGCCGTCCGCCCGGCGCTGACGTGGACGGCGTAGAAGCTGTCGTCGTAGTCGTGTTGCTTCGCGAGGCTCGCGCCCGCGACCATGCTCTGGGTCTCGGCGTAGTCGGGGAACTCCTCGACGAAGACCTCGTACTCCTCCTCGTCGGCGTCCGCGTCGGCCTCGGTCTCGACGTAGGGGTTGCCGCCGGCCAGCGCGTTCGTAATCTCGACGTTCTCGGAGTGGTAGCCGAGCGTCGTCTCCACGTCCTGGTCGGCGAGCGTCTCGATGAACGCGTCGCCGAAGTCGTCGCGCATCTCGCAGTCGACGCCGAACTTCTCCGCGGCGGCGTACTTGTAGTTCATGTACCACTTGAACGTCGTGATCCCGAACTCGTCGATGATCGTCGGGATCTCCGCGACGTGGTCGAACGAGAGCAGTCCCAGCGAGAAGAAGTAGTCGTGGCGGTAGTTCGCTTCGGCCGCCTCGACGTAGTCGCCCATGATCTCCTCGTAGGCACCCGGCCGACGGAAGAAGTTCCCCGTCGTCGTCACGCCGCCGACGAGATCCGACCGGCTCTCCGTGTTCGCGTCCTCGGCCAGCGAGTTGTAGATCCCGTGGTGAGTATGGGGGTCGATCGCGCCCGGCAGGACGTGGTCGCCGCCGGCGTCGATCGTCTCGTCGCCGTCGAGCGAGTCGCGTTCGCCGATCGCCGAGATCCGGCCGTCGGTCGCGGCGACGTCGGCCTCGAGCAGCCCGTCTTCGGTGACGAGAGTGCCGTTTTCGATCACGAGGTCGTGACCCGTCACGCCGACTCACCCATGTTCTCGAGGTAGTCCTCGACTTCGTCGGTCTCGAGCACTTCCGCGTACTTCATCCACATGTCGAGCAGGCCGATCTTGTGCGAGGCTTCGATCCGGTCGAAGATGCACTCCTGTGGCAGGACGACGTCGAAGCCGTGTTGCTGGGCGTCGACCGTCGTCGCCCGCACGCAGCCGCTGGTGGAGTTGCCGACGACGACCAGCGTGTCCACGTCGTTCCGGTTCAGTCGGGCGAGCAGGTCGGTGCCGTAGAACGCGCTCGCGTAGCTCTTGTCGACGACCGTCTCGCCCGGTTCGGGCGCGACGGGATCGACGATCGCGAGATCCTCGTGGTCCGGGTCGTCGTACGAACTCGGGACCACCCGCGTGTACCCGACGGGGATGTCGTTCCCCCGGGCGAACTCGAGGAAGTCCGCGATCCGATCGACCGCGTCCCACGCGATCTCTCCCATCGCGGTGCGGTGTTCCTCGACCGCCTCGAGGATCGGCACGTCGTCGCCGACGATCAGTTCTTGGACGTCGATGACGAGGACCATCGGGTTCTCGCCCGCGCCGCGTGACTCCCACGAGGACGCGCCGTCCTTGTCGTAGCCTGCCTTCTCGATGACACGTTTGTCCTGCTCGGATAGCAGGTCTTCCCAGACACGATCCGTCATATCTTGACACGTGTGATCGAATGACTATAAAGCTGCGTACTCGCCTCCGAAACCCGATAGGTTCCGGTGGCCCGGCGAGAGAGCGCCGCGCGGAGACGCGGAGAGACGGGCCGTCCCGTCGACGGACCGACCGGCGAGGGGGTGTGAGCGCGCGGCATCGAATCACACCTCGAGGGAGTCGCCAGCGTGTCTACCGGCGAGTCGGCCGAGTCCGAGCGCGGTGGTCAGCCCGTTGCCGCTGAGGTAGCCGTCCGCGCCGTGACCGCTGATCCCCGCCGCGGTGCCGCCGCCCGCGTAGAGGTTGTCGACGACGCTCCCGTCGGACTGCAGGACGCGGCCGTGTTCGTCGACGAGCAAGCCGCCCTGCGTGTGGAACAGCGAGCCGACGATCGTCGCGCCGTAAAACGGTGGCTCGAGGACGGCGCGGCCGTCGACGCGGCCGACCGAGTCCGGTTCGCCCGCTCGAACCGCATCGTTGTACGACTCGAGGGCCGCGGCGGTCGCCGACGGGTCGCACCCGAGTTCCGCGGCCAGCGTCTCGATGTCGGGCGCGCTGACGTACGAGCCGAGATCGACCGCCTCGTCGAAGTCGTCGAACTCGCCGCGGAGTTTCTCGAAGATCCGCTCGTCGAAGAGTTCGTAGCCGACGCCGCCCGGCTGGTCGACGACGTCGATGGCGAGCGCGGAATAGCCCTTGGCTTCGTTGCCGAACCGCTCGCCGTCCTCGTTGACGAGGACGCCGCCGTTCATGATGACCGCGTACGTCGAGAGCGCGCCGGTTCCCTGCACGACGGTCGCGTGCCCTTGGAAGGAATCCATGTACGCGATTTCGGCGTCGAGCGCCGCCCCCCAGCGGATACCGTCGCCGGTGTTGCCGTCCGAGCCGAAGTACAGCGCGTCCGCGATCTCCCCGCAGTTGTTCTCGACCATCCGCCGGTTGCCGGCGAAGCCGTCGGTCGCGAGGACGACCTTCCCCGCGCCGATCACCTCCTCGTGCGTTTCGCCGGCGACCGCACCCGCGACCGCGTCGCCGTCCGCGACGAGTTTCGTCACGGGCGTGTTCGTGAGCAGTTCGATGTCGTCGTCGGCCTCGATCCGCGCCGCCAGTTCGTCTATCAGATGCTCCCCGTTCCGGCCGGGCGGCGCATGCATCCGATAGGCCGAGTGTTGGGGGTACTTGAAATCGTCCACGAGTCGGAGCGTGATATTCCACTCGTCGACCAGCCAGTGGACCAAGTGCTTGCTCTCAGCACAGAGGTGTCGCACCATCTCCTCATCTGCCTCGTAATCGTTCTTCTCGAGGATGTCCCGGGCCATGTCGTCGGCCGTTTCCTCGATGCCCGCGTCGCGCTGAAACCGCGTCCCCGCCGCGGGGATCATCCCCGTCGACAGCGACGTATTGCCACCCAGCCGGTCCGACTTCTCGAGGACGGTGACGGTCCCGTTCGTTCGTTCAGAAGCCGCGAGCGCGGCGACTAGCCCCGTTCCACCGCCGCCGGCGACGAGTACGTCGGTTTCGACGTCGATCGTCACGTCGTCGACGGAGACGACTTCGGGCGTGGCATCTTCGATTGTCCGTCGGCTGTAATCGGGAGTCGACATACCGTGTGTATCGGTGCCACCGATACGTAAAGGTATTCACTCCGCTGATTCCGCGGCGTAACGTCGAAACGGCGGCCGATTCGCCACCCCGGAATCTCGCCGCTACGCGCTCATATACGGAGGCAGGGATCCAACGGACTGATCGTCTCGTTCGGGGGTAGCGAACCGCCGTTCCCCTAGAAAGAACTTTGCGGGTCGGCCGAGTAGGTGTCTGCAATGACAGCCCACGAATCCGAACGCATCCAATCGGTCGAGACGGCCTTCGAGATTCTCGATTACCTCCAGCACAACGAGGGGGCTGGAGTGACCGAGATCGCCGACGCGCTGTCGGTGTCGAAGAGCACCGCACACGGTCATCTGTCGACGATGGAGTCGATAGGACACGTCGTCAAAGTCGACGGAACCTACCGCGTCGGACTGCGCTTCCTCGAGCTCGGCCACCACGCGCGGTCGCGGTACAACCTCTACGAGTCGGCGAAGGCGGAAGCCGACCAGCTCGCGGAGATGACCGGTGAGCGGTGTCAGATAATGGTCCCGGAGGGCCACCACGGCGTCTACATCTACCAGACCGCCGGCGAACAGGCCGTCCGAACGGACTCCCACATCGGCAGCACCGTCGATCTCCACTGTACCGCGGTCGGCAAGTGCTACCTCGCCAACCTGCCCGAAGACGAACTCGAGGCCTACCTCGACGATGTCGGACTCGCAGAACAGACCGAACACACGATCACGGACCGAGAGGCGTTCCGGGACGAACTCGAAACGGTTCGCGAACAGGGGTACGCCCTGAACCGCGAGGAGCGGATCATCGGCATGCGAGCGGTCGGCGCACCGATCGTCACCGATCAGAACGACGTACTCGGGGCGATCAGTGTCTCGGTGCCGACGACCCGCATCGACGACCGCGCCGCGGAAGACGAGCTGCCGAAACAGGTTCAACGGAGCGCTCGCGTCATCGCGATTCGGACGACCTACAGCTAACTCGTTCGCTCTTACGGAACGATCCGTCGGGGTGGAGCGATATGACGCCGCGGAACCGACAAATTCACTCAGACGCTATTTCTATTTACACCCATATCCCTGTAATTCATCTGCGTTCGTCGTTCGGTCGTTCACCACTACGGAACGCTCACGGCTTCAGGATACCAACTCCCGAACGTGAGACGGCTGGATTGTAATTCAGGCTGTGCAGTACACGACAGTGCTCGGACGAACCGTTCGCCGGAACATTTCAAAATAGTCTTAGATCCGATAGGAAGTCTCTCGTATAACTTATCGCAAATATTTGCTAGGATCCAGCCCATGCGGTATCCGTATCGACGCCAAAGCCCGCGGTCGGAGAGTTCAACGTTGCGGTAGAGTGCTATCTCAGCGAGGGCTGTGCCATCGTCAGTGTGGTATGTTCCTCGTCGTGTAGCAATAATATCGAGGTAGCTTCCATCTTCGAGCCGAATAAAGCGGTAGAACTGTTTGGTCGATGCTGGATCAAGAGAAATGGACACCCGTACCGGCGATCGACACGTCGGGCACGCTGGTTCATTGACTGCAGTGCGGTCCGATTCGGCTCCAGTTGTCGGCCAGATACCGCCCTCTCATACCGAACTCTGGACGGCAGCCGTACTCGAGCGATACTGAATTACTATAGATAGTGAGTAGTGTAGTAAAGTGATAACTATCCTAGTAACTATTCTGAACCTCTTCGAAATCGGTCGTCGAACCACGGCCGAACTCAAGCACCGAAGGTGTCGGTTGGCAGCAGCAGTACTCGCGAAGAAGGGACATACCAAACTATCGGTCGTGCCGGTGTGTTCGTGTCGCTCAAGTCATCGGCGGCGAGTGCCGACCACACTCACGGCGTAGCGGTCACTGCTCAAATCGATTCGAACAGGATGATCAGATGTCGCCCCGGACAGAAAAACGGCGAACTAAACGTACGGTTGCCGATCAATACCTACGGGCCATCACCCGGCCGATATCGGGTCTCGAACGAATCGAGCGGCAGAGCTGGAAACGATTGGTATCGTCTGAATCAGCCGAAATCCGTATCAATACCGACGGAGAAAGGGTACGTGGTTCAGAACAGCGGAATCGCGCCCGTGAGGATGGCAACCGTCAGCATGACCAGCGACACGACCCACGCCCAGAGGAAGGTGAACTTGATGTGTTCGCCGAGGTCGACGTCGGCGAGTCCGATCAGCAAGTACGTCGCACCGGTCAGCGGCGAGATCGGGAACCCGACCGTCATCTGCCCGATCAGCGACGCGCGAACGACCGCGACTTCGGGGATACCGTACGCCTGAGCCGTCTCAGCTAACACCGGCAGTACGCCGAAGTAATAGGCGTCGGGGCTAAAGACGAGGCTCGCCGGCATCGCGATGAGTCCGACCAGAGCGGCCATGTACGGTCCCATCCAATCGGGGACGATCGAGACCAAGATGTTCGCCATCTCGGTGATCATTCCGGTCTCATTGAGAACGCCGAGCAGGACGCCCGCGGCGAGGAGAATTCCGACGTAGGTCATCACGTCCGAGGAGTACTCCTCGAGGATGTTCCGTTGTTCTTCGTAGTCCGGAACGTTCACGACGAGGGCGATCACGAGTCCGATCATGAAGACGATTGCCGGACTGGTGATGTCGAGCATCAGGAGCGCGATAATCACGACCGTCACGAGGACGTTGAAATACCAGCGCCGGTTCACTCCGGTCTCGAGTTCCGTGCCGCCGTCGGTCCGAAGATCGGTGTCGTCACCGGCGAGCGCTTCCGTGACGAGCCGCTCCCGTTCGTTCTCGGAGAGTTCAAGGTCGGTGTCGATCCGTCGGCTGAAGTAGTACGCGATCAGAAGGATCGTCGCGAATCCTGCGATCTGTGCCGGTATCAGCGGATTGTAGACGTTTCCGACGGTCGCAGCATCGACGGAGCCGATCGCTCGAACCGTGACACCGCCCCACGGGACGAGATTCATCGTCCCCGCGCTCAACGCCGCCAGCGCGGCTAGAATCTTCGTATCGACATCGAGTGCCGCGTAGATCGGCAGGAGCGCCGGAATCGTGATGAGGAAGGTCGTCGCACCGGCCCCGTCGAGGTGTGATGCGACCGCCAAGACCACCGTTCCGAACGTCAGCAGCGCGGGCCGATCCAGGACGACGTGGATGACTCGCCTCACGAGCGGATCGAACAATCCTCTGTCCCGCATGATCGCGAAGTACCAGACGGCGAACGCGAACATGGCGGTGATCTCGACGATCCCACCCAACCCGGAGGCCGCGAACTCCCCCAGTTCCGACGGCCCGAATCCGGCGACGAGCGCGCCGAGGACCGGGACGATGATCAGGGTCGGCACCACGTACGTAATCTTCCCGATGATCAACACCAGAATGAGTGCAATCACCAGATAGCCGATGATACCGAGCCCGGTCCCGTCGAGTTGCAACGGCACTACTGGCAGCGATTGTGTGATGCTAACTAACATCCTGTGGGACTATCCCATCTACCCTCATAATTATTTTGGTAGTCATTCACTCACTGAGGATAGCGACGCCCCGAGACGGGAATCTCCCGCCGATATCGTCCCCACCGAAGTACATATGGGCTAACGAATAGATAGTTCGGAGCGTATGAAACCGACCCGCTCAGCGCTGTTCATACCCGGTAATCGTCCGGAGTGGATCGACGATGCAGCGACTAACGGAGCCGATCTCGTTATCATCGACCTCGAGGATGCCGTCCCGCCGGCCGAAACGGGCGCGGCCAGAGACGACGTCTCGGACGCAGTCCCGACGCTTCGAGACGACGGCCAACGCGTCTTCGTCCGTATCAACGGACATCCGAACGCGTCGGCCGACAGTGTCACCCGAGATCTCGAGGCGATCGTCCCCCGAGAGCCGAACGGGCTCGTCGTCCCGAAGGTCGCGACCGCCGCGGATATCGAGGAACTCGAGGCCGTCCTCACGCATATCGAGCGGCGCGAGGGGCTGGATATCGGGAGCACGGAACTCCTCGTGACGATCGAAACGGCACGAGCGATGAAACAGTGCTACGAGATCTGTCTCGCGTCCGACCGCGTCACGTCCATCATGTGCGGGGCCACGAAGGGAACGGATACGAACCGTGCACTCCGGTTCGACTGGACGGGGCCGGGTCGACAAGGCCTCGAGACAGTACACATGCGGCAGAAGGCGCTGCTCGACGCGAGAGCCGCGGGTATCGATTACCCGCTCGCCGGTCCGTACGTCGATATTGACGATCACGACGGGCTAGTCGAGGACATCGAATTCGCTCGCGAAATGGGATACGAGGGATACGTCGTCGTTCACCCGTCGCACGTCCAGTACGCGAACGATCAGTTCACGCCCGACAACGAGACAGTCGAGTACTGGATCGACCTCTACGCAGCGTTGCAGGACGCGATCGATCTCGGCGAGAGCGCGATCCGTTACCGCGGCGAGATGATCGATACGGCGAACCTCGAAACGGCCCGGGAGCACCTCCGGCGTGCGGTCGCGTTTCGGGACGAACTGGACGACGATGTCGCGGAGCGACTAAACGACCTCGAGTACGCGTCGGACTGAGCAACGATGCCGGATCGCGAGCAGCACAACCAGTAGAAATCATCACGACCGAAGGACCGGTTCGACCCTATCGGTCGGGGTGAGCCGTCTCCGGTGACCCGACGACGCCGCGCTCGATCAACGCCGCGACTTCCGCCTCGGTGTATCCCATCCGCTCGAGCGTCTCGTACGTGTCTTCGCCGACGCGAGGAACGCCTCGAGTGATCCCCGTCGTGTCGTCGTCGTACTTCACGGGATGGTCGATCACCGACAGTTCCTCGTCGCCCATCCGTATCTCGGAGCGCAGTTCTCGGTGTTTCACGTGCTCGTCGTCCCAGACCTCCTTCGTATCGTAGATCGGACCGCTCGGAACGCCGTGATCAGCCATCACGTCGAACCACTCCGTCGTCGACCGTGCGGTTAGTTCGTCTTCCAGAATCGACTCGAGTTCGTCCCGGTTCGCACGCCGCTGTTCGGTCGTCTGGAAGCGGTTGTCCGTTGCGAGTCCGGGGCGATTGATAGCGGCGCACAATTTCTCCCAGTGGTGATCCTGCACGACGACGATCGCGAGATGCGAGTCCGCCGTCTCGAAGACGCCGTAGGGGACGAATTCGTCCAGTTTGTTTCCCATCCGCGGATACGGTTCATCTGTCGCGAATGTGTAGCCGGCTCGAACGGTCAGCCAGGAGAGCATACAATCTAACATCGAGATATCGATGTACTGTCCCTCACCGGTCCGTTCGCGCCGGAAGAGCGCGCCGAGAACGCCCTGTACCGCGTACATCGAACCGGCGATGTCGGCGATCGGGATGCCCGAGCGATACGGTTTCGAATCCGGCGGTCCCGTGATGCTCATGTTCCCCGACATCGCCTGTGCGATGATGTCGAGCGCGGGGTACTCGGCGTAGGGACCGTCCTGCCCGAAGCCGCTGATCGAGCAGTAGACGATTTCCGGATTCCGCTCGGCGACTGTCTCGTAGTCGATTCCGAACCGCTCCATCGCCCCCGGCCGAAAGTTTTCGACGACCACGTCCGCTTCCTCGGCCAACTCGAGAAAGAGCGCCGCGCCCTCGTCGCTCTTGAGGTTCAGGGAGACGGATCGTTTGTTCCGATTGACGGATGCGAAGTAGGAGCTGAAATCGCCGACGTAGGGCGGGTTGTGACGGCCCACGTCTCCTCCCGTCGGTCGTTCGATCTTCACGACGTCGGCACCCATGTCAGCGAGCGTCATCGACGCGAACGATCCCGAGACGACTTGCGTCACGTCTAAGACGGTGATAGTATCGAGCATGCGTTTCGTATCCTCCAGTAGTCAGGCCGCCTGAACGTGGAACAGGGACGGTAATAAACGTTTGTGCGAATCGATGGATTCGAACGATATCGTCCGGCTTCCGCCGAGGGAACGGCGACTCCGTAGCCGATCCCAGCACGCTCGTTCGGTATCGTCGCTCCGACGACCGGCCACGTTTCACGCTGTGAATTATATATCGAATCGATCAACTGGGAGTAACTCATAAATAGTCGGCGACGGAAGTCCGGGACGATATGGGAACGGACGATCCGGGCCGAACCGGCGATCGAGACGGCAGGAACACGATCAAAGCGGTCGATACGTCGCTTTCGATCGTCGAGGCACTCAAACGAGAACGGACGGCGAAAGTTAGCGAACTGGCCCAATTGACCGGGCATTCGAAAGCGAACGTGTACAAGCACCTCAACACGCTCAAAGCGCAGGGGTTCGTCGAGCGGAACGACGACGAGTTCCGTCTTGGACTCGGCTATCTCGATCTCGGCGGGCTGGTTCGGGAGCAACTCGAGGGCCAGCACATCATCAAGCCGAAGATCGCCGAAATCGCCGACAAAACGGAGGAGGTCGCCCAATACATGGTCGAGTCGAACGGGAAATCGGTCATCGTCTTCAAGGAAGTCGGGCATCAGGGCGTGTCGCTCCGAACGAGGGTCGGCGCGCAGCTCCCGATCCATCAGGTCGCGTCGGGGAAGGCCATGCTCGCGTTCATGCCCGACGCTCGCGTCGACGAGATCGTACAGCGCCACGGGCTGCCAGCGGCGACGGAAAACACGATCACCGATACAGAGACGCTCAACGACGAACTAGCAGAAATCCGAGAGCGAGGATACGCGACGAATCGGTCGGAGAGTACGAAGAAGCTATTCGCCGTTTCCGTCCCGGTGATGTCCGTCTCGGAGAACGTCATCGGAGCATGTACCGTTTCCGGACCGACTCATCGTATGAACGATACCGGAAAAACGTCACAAGTGGTCGAGACACTGCGAAGTGTGACAAACGAAATCGAACTGAATCTCGCTCATTCTTGAATTCCTTGCCATTCTCGGGTACCGACTCTCTGTTACTATTATGAATTGCCCGCGATTCAGCTATCGGCCCCCCATTACATCCATATGAGAGTAAAAATAGCATTCAATCTCCGCCGTTTGCCGCCGGAAACTCGAGCGGCAACCGACGGAGATGGAGAAGACGGAACGCCGACAACGGACTCGAGCAGCCGGGGACCGTCCTCGACGCACTCTCCGCGGCGGCCGTCCTCGATATCTTCAACCACTACAGCGACATCTTGACGATGTCGAACATCGCACAGACGGTCAACGTCCTGCAGTGTCTCATCGAGACCGACGCGGACGAGGCCTGGGCGCGTCCGACCTACCGCGTCTTCGACCTGTACGCGCCGCACAAGGGGAACGAGGCCGTCCAGACGTCCGTCGAGACGCCGGTGCGCGATCTCGAGGACGATCAGGAGCGGCCCCTCGTCGGAGCGTCCGCATCGACCGCCGGTGACGAGGCCTACGTCACCGTTACGAACCTCGACTGTCGCGAGACGCATACGGTCGAAGTGTCCCTCGAGGGAATGGCACTCGAGCCCGATGCCGTCGACGCGGAGATACTGTTCGAGGATCAAGCCCCCGAAACGGAAGTCGACGCCGACACCGCGGCGACGGACGCCGCCGACAACCTCGACGTGACGGCCGACAGCGGGTCGCTGATAGCCGATCTCCCCTCCTCAACGGTAGCCGGCATCTCGATTAAGTAGCTCACAACAGATCGCTAACGATCGCCGAGCCGTCCGTTTTCGGTCGTCGAAATCCGATGAGGGGGTCGGATTCGGTCGTGGCATCGACCGCTGGGAGCAGTAAGACCATCGCGGACGCTCATCCGTAGACGAGCTATCGGTTGTCATACAGAACGAGAGACAGATAGAGAGATCGAACGGACCGACGGACCGGTTGACGAATGCGGCTAGGCATCACGCTGGATCTCCGTATCGATGATCGAAAGACGAGTGATTCTATAGAGGTAATAAAACTGGTAGTTATAGGATACTATTTGGATATGAACCGTTACAGTGATCGTCGGTATCCGGAGTTTTCATCTCGAAATCAATGCCGGTAGCGACGGCGGAAGCGACTGAACTGCAGTATCGAATCGACGAGAAACGGCTGGCATCGGCATCGCATTGGTTATGGAATTTCTGATTGGTTTCTCGAGTAAGCACCACAATCGAAGTTTTATAGCCGCTATACACCCACATTTCATTCGTTCCAATATCGACAGCGACGGACGAGCGGTAGCGCTCTCCACTGGAAGGATCCCCGAGTTATCGATCGCAACACAATCGAACAACGGTCAGTCTCGAGTTGTCGATCGGCTTCGAAGAAGCAGTCATGGCCGATCACGAAGGCCGCTTGATCCACCAACACTCAAATATTACAATAGTATTTCAATCTGGTAGTTAGTCAGGGCAGACTGCAGTCGGAACACCGCAACTGGTCGAAATAATGCACCGGTCCGGAGCTGCGACCAGCTGCGAAGGAGCTACGGATCGAGTCGGCCGCGAGGTCCCTCGAGGAGACCGTAGAAAAGACGCGATCAGCGGTCCCGATTCGATGCTGACCACTGCAGATCGGCGTCCGAGAGACCCGACAGTGTCCCACCCCGGGACGAACAACGCCCTCTCTTACTCGGAGTCGGCGAGTAACTCGCCGACGTAGCTGTCTTCCCACTCGCGACGAGCCTCGAGTTCCCGTCGCCCGCGGGCCGTGACCGTGTAGTAATTCGTTCGCTGGTCGAGTTCGCCTTTCTCGACGAGCCCTTTATCGACGAGGGTGTCGAGGTTGGGGTAGAGTCGTCCGTGGTGGATCTCCTTTTCGTAGTACTCCTCGAGTTCCTCCTTGATCGCGAGTCCGTGCGGTTCGTCCTGTCCGGCGATCGTGTATAGCAAGTCTCGCTGGAAGCCAGTGAGATCGTACATATCGGAATTTCTGTCTATCGACGGATAAGGATTCCGAGAACAAGTGAACGGAAGATATCATGGACTAAACTAGTATACGGCTCGAATATGACTGGTTGAATGAGTCTCAGAAGATCGAGTCATGCAGTCAACTACTGTTATATCGAAACTGCTCGAGAGTCGCTCTCGTGCGTCGTATCGGTCTCGTTCTGAAGAATAGCTGCGCTCGGGGCAACGAGTTTCGTCACCCATCGAGGAGAGGCCGGCGGCGCTGGGAAACTGTGCCCTCGTTTGCGGACAGAGAGTCGATTCGAGCAACAGCGGCTCCCAATTCAGTAGTCGCACGGGAACGAAACGGGACACATCACGGTCTATAGGAGAGAAATTCGAGTCGGTAGCATCGTGTTACCTCAGTACAGAGCCAGTAGCATTAATTATCACTACGTCCGACGTGCCAACGGCGGGGGACGGATACGGTTGTCTCTCCAGCACCGATCCGCTCCGAGACAGGCCCTCGCCTTCTTGAGAGATACCACCGTAAGCTGATCGCCGACATCGTCGCTCACCTCAATCTCAGGCTTGTCAGATACTGATGGGCAAGGTTCGAGACCGACTTCGTTCGAATGAGACCAAATCCGGCGTCGTTGAACGAGCGGCATGCTTTTAGGAGACGGTACAGACGAAGTACTGTGGGACGCTACCAGCCGAGAAAACACGACTCGTTCATCAAATGCGATACGCGTCGCTGCGGGGCAAACAACGCTCCTGAAGGGGCCACGGAGTACGATCCCGACTGTTGGCGATGCGGGGAATCCTTGGGTGGAAAGCCCGAACCGGGTGACGAGGTGACCGTAGATATCGTCGACGAGAAAGCCGACGGCACGCTCGTCTGCAAGACAGAAAGCGGGTTCGTCCTCTTCCTCGAGGCGGACATCGCGGCGATCGAGGCGACGGTCCGTGTGACGACCGTCGACGAGACGTATGGGGAAGCGGACCTCGTCGAAACGGGGTCGTAGCTGGCACGGTATTCGCGACAGGCGGGCGAGACAGCCGATCGCTCTTGCCAATCGAGAGCCAAGCGACGAGACGGGACGTGCCTTCGAAGCGATCAGTCGGGAATTCGAGTCGACGGACAAACGGCGACCGCGAGCAGTGACCTATTTTCAGTTGTAGCCAGTGTTCTCGAGACTGCCCTCACCCGCGGAAACCGGGCTTTCGAAGCGGGGTCGCCACTCCGCGAGTTTTTCTCCGCAGAAGCGAGTGTGCAACCATCCGGTGCAATTATTGCCGAGAACGAAGCCACCCGTAGTGTATGCCACAGAGTCACAATATGGCCGATTACGAGGACACTCGCGAGGCGTTCTCGTGGGACGAGATCTACAACGCGGCGGACTGGGACGCTCCCTCGTCGTTGAATATCGCACACGAGGTGTGCGACCGCCACGCCGAGAACAAGGAGAAAGTCGCGCTGTATCAGGTCGGCACGGACGGGGAGCTGACGACGATGACCTTCTGGGAACTCGCCGACCGAACCGACCGGTTCGCGAACGTCCTCGAGGGGCTCGGCATCGAACGGGGCGACCGCGTGTTCTCGTACATGCCACGAATCCCCGAACACTACGTGGCGCTGGTCGGGACGCTCAAGCGAGGTGCCGTCTTCGGCGGTATCAACGAGCGGTTCGGTCCCGACGGGATCGCCTACCGGCTAGACGACTGCGACGCGAAGGCGATCGTCACCACCGCTGCGAACCGCGAGACGGTCGCGGACGCGCTCGAGGATGCCCCGTCCGTCGAACACGTGATCGTCGTCAGCGACGACGGGACGGGGATCCGTCGCGGCGATGCGAGCTACCGGAGCGAAATGGCGAACGCGAGTCGCGAGTATGAGCCGGCCGACACCGGCGGCGAGGACGACGCATTGCTGTACTACACCAGCGGGACGACCGGACTGGCGAAGGGAGTCCTACACAGACACCGGTGGGTCGCCGGTGTCGCTGCTACGCAGAAGTACGCGGTCGATCTACGGGAAGGCGATTGCTACTGGTCGACCGCGGACCTCGGCTGGCTGACCGGTCCGATCAACACCCTCGGTGCGTGGTTCTGGGGGACCGCACTGTTCACCTACGAGGGCGAGTTCGAGACCGAGGCGTGGGCCGAACTCCTCGATACCTATCCCGTCACGGTCCTGTTCTCGGTCCCGACGGCCTACCGCATGCTCCGCGAGCACGAATCGGTCCTCGAGGGGGTCTCGCTCGATCTCCGCCACGCGCTGTCGATCGGCGAACCGCTCTCGGCGGGCGTCGTCGAGTGGGGCGAGGAGACCCTCGGCGTCACGATCCACGACACCTACGGCCAGACGGAGACGGGGAACATGATCATCAATAACTACCCGACGATGGCGGTCCGGCCGGGATCGATGGGCAAGCCGCTGCCCGGGATCGAAGCCGCCGTCGTCGACCCCGAAACGGGAGAGGTGCTCGAGCCCGGTGAAACCGGCGAAATCGCCCAGCGCGGGGACTACCCCTGTTTCTTCGCGGAATACTGGGAGAAGTCCGACAAGACCGCGGACTGCTTCGTCGATGGACCGGACGGTAAGTGGTACCTCTCGGGCGACCTCGCACACAGGGACGAGGACGGGTACTTCTGGTTCGAGGGGCGCGCCGACGATGTCATCCTCTCGTCGGGGTACCGGATCGGCCCCTTCGAGGTCGAGAGTTCGCTGGGCGAACACGAGGCCGTCGCCGAGGCGGCCGTCGTACCGAAGCCCCATCGAGAGCGGGGCAACATCGTGAAGGCCTACGTCGTTCCCAGCGAGGGGACGACGGTCTCCGAAGGCCTCGCAGAGGAGATCAAGACCCACGTTCGAGAAGAACTGTCGGCACACGAGTACCCCCGCGAAATCGAGTTCCGGGAGGATCTCCCGAAGACAGTCACCGGGAAGATCCGCCGGACGGAACTCCGAGACGAGACGGCAGACGACGCCGAGACGGCGTGAGACGTACCGGTCGCGGCTCGGGACTCCAGTGACCACATCCGGCGTCCGAATTACGGATCGAGCCAGCGGTCCAACTAGTCGTAGGCGCTCGAGCGAACGTCGGCGGGGAACTCGTGGCCGCCGTCGAAAAAGAGCGTCTCGAACCGCTCCGAAGCGCCGGCGTCGTGGGCCTCGGAAACGGTATCGGCGAGGGTGTGGACGGAGTCGGGCGGGAAGATTCGGTCCTCGGTGCCGTGGGTCACCAGCAGCGGCGTCGGGGCGACGTCCGCCAGTACGTCCACCATATCGCGACGGTCAACAGGCCGGGGACGTACAGCGCGAAGTTGTGGGTGATTCGCTCGCGCTGGACGGCGGCGAGTTGTGCCGTGCCGCTGGAGACGACCGCAGCGGCGATCCGGTCGTCGAACCACGACAGCCACGCGGCCTCTTGCCCGCCCAACGAGTGACCGAGGACCCCCATAGCGTCCGGGTCGACCAGTTCGTGGCCCGCGAGAACGTCGAGCGTGCGGCGAGGTCCGAGAGATACTTCGCTTGGAGAAGAGCCTCGCAACAGGCGCTCCATCGCGACGAACTTCTCGTAGTCAGCCCCCGAGGGGGTCGTCCCGGCCGTCCGTTCGCGTTCGGACGGGCGTCGGTCCTCGAAACAGAGCAGATCCGGACAGCAGACGACGTGTCCGCGCTCGCAGAGTTCGACGCCGTAATGGTATGCTTTCGTGTCGCTCAGGCCGGCGGGATCCGACTTCCCAACGGCGAACTCGCCCGCGTGAGGGTGAACGGCGAGCACCCAGGGCGCTCACCGTCGATACCGTCGGGAACGAGCAGATAGGCCGGATTCGGTCCCCCGGTTCGACCTCGTACTCGAGGAGGCGGCGCTCGAACCCGTCGGCGGACGAGACCGAGACGGTCTCGACGGCCGGATCGGGGCGGTCGGGGAACGACCCGAGACAGTCCAGAACCGCGTCGCGAGTGGCGTCCATATCGGGGCGACGGACGAGGGCATCATAAAGACAGCCGTCGGGTCGTCAGTGCTCGGGTTCGTATCTGAGATACGTTCCTAGTAAATAGTACAATCTCTGTATTCGGAAAACGCCTGAAACGCGATCGGATAGTTCGGTACTACGTCTGCACACCGAACTTTTGCGCTGTCGTTCGGAAGACGCATAGCGTCTTCCGTGATGACGAAAGGCGCGAACACCTTTTGATCCACGGGCGCGACTCCGTCTCGTCCCGGCAAAATCTCGAGAGAGCGACGCTCTCTCGGACCTCGCGGGAACTTCGCTCCCGCTTAGCTTCGGTGAAAAGCACGGTCGTTCGAGGCGGCGGCGCCGTCTCGTGATGACGAAAGAGTTCCGTTCGCTCGCGACTGCTGGCGGCAACGCCTCCGCCGATACTGAGCATACGTCTCTCCGCCAAGGGCTTATTAGTTCACACCGTAAGTAGAGGACAATGGAAACCTCGGACTCTTCGTCGGATATCGCTATTGACGATATTCGGTTATTCTTTAATCAATTAGAACAGCCGGAAACCCCGGTATCGGTTGAGGAAATTACCCAAGAACTGGACTGTCCCCCACAGACGGCACGCGGGTATCTGGGGGATCTTACCGAACAGGGAGAGTTGCGAACGAAACAGATCAATGGTTTCACCCGGGTGTGGTGGTCCACTGAGAGAGGCGAGGTGGATCGTCACGATCCGGACAGTGAGCAGTTCAGTGCCTTCGTGAGAGCGGTCAAGGATTACGCCATCTTCATGCTCGATCCCGAGGGCACGGTCGTTAGTTGGAACGAGGGAGCCGAGCGAATCAAGGGGTATTCCGCCGACGACATCATCGGCCAGCACTTCTCGGCGTTTTATACCAAGGACGATATCGCCGCTGGCGTTCCCGAGCAGAACCTCGAACGGGCTGCGGCCGAAGGCCGCGTCGAGGACGAAGGGTGGCGGATTCGGAAAGACGGATCGCGCTTCTGGGCGAACGTCACGATCACTGCCATCAGAGACGACGGAGAGCTTCAAGGATTCACGAAAGTCACTCGAGACATGACTGACCGGCGCGAGTACGAGCAACAACTCGAAAAACAGACTGACCAACTCGAACAAGAACTCGATGATGTCTTCGAGCGAATTGACGACGCCTTCTACGCACTCGACGAAGAGTTCCAGTATGAATATGTGAACGAAAAAGCGCAAGAATATATCGGGAAGTCGGCCAGCAAACTCGTTGGTCAGAAACCGTGGGAAGTGTTTGATGTTGACAAATCTGACCCGATCTTCGAACGGTTTGACGAGGCCTTAGCAACACAGGAACCAATGAGGTTTGAACGGTACTCGGAGCCACTCGGCACCTGGTCGATGGTTCGGATTTATCCTTCCGAGTCTGGACTCTCCGTGTACTTCGAAGATATAACCCAGCGCAAAGAGCGCGAACAGGAACTCGAACGAGTGTACGATCTGCTCGAGCGTGCGGAGCGTGTTGCGGATATCGGCGGGTGGGAAATTGACCCAGACACGCACGATGTCTTCTGGACAGACCATCTTTTCGAGATTTTAGCGATTCAATCCGATGAAGAGCCGCCATTGGATGAAGCATTGGACGTGTACCACGATGAAGATCGACCGAACGTTGAGCGTGCTATCGATGAGGCGATCCAATCCGGCAAGTCCTTCGACATTGAAACCCGGTTCCAGACGCCTACTGGCGAGGTGCGATGGCTCCGAGTCATCGGTGAACCCGATCTCGAGGATGGGGAAATCGTGTCGCTCCGCGGCGCTGTCCAGGACATCACTGAACGGAAAGAACGCGAACGAGAACTCCAGCGTGTCCGGGAGCGGATGGAGTTCGCCCTCGACGCCACAGATGCGATCGTCTGGGACTGGAATATCGACGAGGATCAGACGTCCTTCTATCCCTCGGCGGAGTCGTTATACGGATCCACAGTCGAAACCTGGGACGATTTCATCGGGATCGTCCACCCCGACGACCGAGAGATGATCGAAGAGAAGATCAGAGAATCACTCGACACTGGCGAGCCGAAATACGAAGAGATTCGCATTGATCGGGACGGGGAAGAGCGCTGGATCGAAGCCCCAGGTCGGCCCATTCAAGACGAAGACGGATTGACGCGGATGGTCGGTGTGGCACGGGACATCACCGACCGAAAGACCTTCGAGCAGAAGTTACAGGAGTCAAATGAGCGCCTCGAGCAGTTCGCGTACGCGGCCTCCCACGATCTCCAAGAGCCACTGCGGATGGTATCCAGCTATCTCCAGTTGCTCGAGGAACGCTACAGCGACGAACTCGACGAGGATGGCCGTGAATTCATCGACTTCGCTGTGGATGGCGCGGACCGAATGCGAGAGATTATTGACGGCTTGCTCGAATATTCCCGGGTCGAGACCCAGGGAGACCCCTTTGAACCAATCGACCTAGAGATGGTTCTGGACGGTGTTGTAGATAATCTCCAGCTTCGGATCGAGGAGCACGATGCGGAGATTACGAGTGAGGACTTACCCGAGGTTGAGGGTGACGCCAGCCAACTCCGTCAGGTCTTCCAGAATCTACTAGAGAACGCCATCGAATATAGAGGCGATGCGCCTCCCCAAGTCCATATCTCGGCCGAACGAGCCGGTAAAAAGTGGGTCGTATCGGTCAGCGACAACGGGATCGGCATTGACCCCGATGACCAAGACCGGATCTTCGAGATTTTCCAACGCCTTCACTCGCGTGAGGAGCACGACGGAACGGGTATCGGACTCGCGTTGTGCAAGCGAATCGTCGAGCGTCATGGGGGCGAAATATGGATCGATTCGGAACCGGACGATGGAACGACGTTCTCAGTCTCACTCCCCGCAGTAGATAAGTAAATTACCTCCTCCCCTCCCCCTACTCGCTCACGGCGGGGCCGTTCGCTTCGTTGAGGATTCCATCAGACGAGGTCTGATGACGTACAGACTGTGAGTCTACACTGGCTTTCGCGTGGACTTCCGTTCTGGCCGCCGTCGGCGGCAGGCACGTAATCCCCGTTCCGGTCAACGTCCCGCGATTCAAGCGCACGTTTACGGGTGCGCCTTCACCCGAGACTCACGGTGGCAACGGGCGGTGTCAGTCCTCCGATTCGAAGCCCCACGCCTCGAGTCGGTCGACGACTTCGTCGACGTTGTGCATCGCCGCCTCGTAGGCCGCTTCCCGAACGTCGGTCTTCGAAACGTCGGTCCCGAGTCGGTCGCTGACCGCATCGACGAAATCGTCCTCCGCGTCGACGACGTAATCCCGGAGATAGAACTGGACCATCTCGCGGTCCTGCTTGACCGTATCCCGGACGTAAACCCACGGAACGCCGCCGTCGTCAGCACCGTTTTGGGGCGGCTCTCCGATGACCGCCTCGCTCGAGTCGGCGGTAGTCTCCTCGTTCTGATCGCCATCCGTCTCGGACTCCGCTTGAGAGTCGATGTCTTCAGTGACCGGCTGGGCCGGTTCGGAATCGGACTCGTCGTCGACGGCCTGCTCTTCGTTCGCGTCCGGTTCCGATTCGGCTTCCTCCTGGACCTCCGCGAACGGATCGCTCCCGGAGCCCTTCTTCATCGGTCGTCGACCTCCTCGATCTCCGTCGCCAACTGATCGATCTTCTCGAGCGTTTCCATCTCGTGGTCGCGCTGCCGGTCGCGGTATTCCTCGACGTAGTGTCGCGGGGTACACTGTTGATCCCAGCAGCCTTCGAAGAGCGACGATCGCTCGCGGATCGCAACCGGGGCGGGATAGCCCCGATCACGGATCTCCGTGAGGTACCGCTCCTGATCGGACGTTCGGCCGACGCCGTTCGGGACGGCCGCGAGGACACCGATCTCGGCTTCGAGTCGATCCTCGAGGCCGTCGACGAGCTCTTCTAACCCGAGGACGCTTTGCATTCCCTTGCCGGTGGGCTCGACCGGGATCACTAAGCTCCGTGTGGCCGACACGGCGTTGTAGAGGTGGGGGCCCGCGGTGGCCGGGGGATCGACGACGATCACGTCGTATTCCTGTGGGATGCTGGACTCGAGGAGCACCTGCCGAAGTCGGTCGTAGGGATCGAAGTCGTCGCCCTCGCCGAGATCGTCGGCCATCTGCTGTGCGCGATTGAGCAGATCCTCGAGGTTCTCGAGCATGTTGTGGCTCGGGAGGAGATCGAAGCCGGATTCGGTTTCGTGAATGAGATCCTCGAGCGGACCCTTCGGTCGGTCGATCAGGTGTCGAACGATGTTATCCGCCTGACTGTCGTCGCGGGGAGCGTCGACGTCGAGGAGGTAGGTGAGCGAGCCGTTTTGCTGGTCCATATCGATCGCGAGCACGTCGAGTCCGTGATTGGCGTGAGCCTCGAGCAGCGCCGCACCGATCGTCGACTTGCCGACGCCGCCCGCCTCCGAGTAGGTCGTATATGTGAGCATACGAGTTAGTTAGCCTTCCCGAATATAATACTTCACCATACGCACTCAGTAGGCCATTGAGTTAGGCCAACCAGTTAGACTAACTAACTAGTGGGTTTGGCAAGCAGTTGCCCCGCCAGCCGGAAGATGAGGGCAGAGACAGACGGGTAAAGCCGAGTAGCCTACACGGAGAGGAGTAGCAGTCGGCAGGCTCGACGAAGCTAACCGAGGGCCCGAGGAAGGGGTTCTAAATAGGCTATTCGGCCCACCTATTCGGTTAGGCCGACTGGGGAGACTAACGGAGTAGCCCACAGAGAGGGTTCGTACCCGGCCCTCGGCTCGAGAAGTCCGTTCGGTTGGCCTATTCAGTAGGCCTAATCGAAATGCAGACGGGCCAGCCAGAATAGCTAGCTGACCTAACCAGTGGGACTAACTTTGAAGCCTAACAGCCAGGCCTGCCTACCTATCCCAACAGGCATTTCGATCAGGGAAATCGAATCGGGTAGGCTGCATCGGTGTGCCAGCGGTAGCAGATTGCTAACCAACCCTACTCGGAAGCATAACTAGTTGGCCTAACGAGATAGCCTAATCGTTGTACTCGCGATCGAGTGCACGTTTGATCGGTGCTCACGTCGAAAGCACCGATCGATGCGAACGAGGGACCCAACTCGCCGAGAGAACAGGAGGTCTCGATGGGTGGGCGAGTCCGCGCATCTGAATCGGCTGATTCGATCGGTCATGGACCGGGACACAATCCTCGCTCTTCGGTAACGCTCGCTGCTCGAGTTCCTGCAGAACGCGCACCCGGAGTCGCCGATCGATAGCTTCGGAAGCAGCTGGTTCGGAGAGAGGGACCACCTTACAAGGAAGGCTAATGAATTAGGCTGATCAGTTAGCCTGTCTGGATAGGCTACAGGAATAACCGAAACAGAACGCTATGAACTCCGTCGGGGGATCGAGTCCTCACTCTCGCTCGATCCGAACGCGAGCCCGCTCGAGGAGTCCCTCTCAGTAGAAGACGCTAAACAGACCGAACTGGATCGGAAGCAAGACCACGATCGTCGCGACCGAACACGCGACCGTCGTGACGATCAGTTCCCGCGTCTCGAGATCACCCTCGGTCAGAATGACGATGAGGACCGCCGACTGGTAGGGAAAGAAGTACGAACTCAGCGCCAGTACCTCGGCCAACAAAACGGGCGTGAACGGAAGTCCCGCCGCGTCGATGTAGGGGATCAGGATCGGAGTGAGAACGCTCGCGACGGCCAACCCCTCCATCAGGAAGGTGAGTGCGAACGTGATGAAAAAGACGGAGGCGAGTATCACCGCGAGCGAGCCGTCCGTCGGGATCAACTCGAGCAGGTACGTCGCCGAGCGATCGGTGAATCCGGTCTCGGTCAGTCCGTCGCCGATGGCGAACACCGCGGCGATAAAGAACAGGATCGAGAAATCGACATCGCGACCGGCGGTGTCGAAGTCGGCGACGCCGACGGTCGGCAGGAACGCGAGGATGACGACGACGACCGCACCGATCACCGGATGGAACCCGTGGACGAAATCCGTCGCCCAGATCGACGCGCCGACGAGCAGGAACGCCAGCATCCGTCGTTGGGCGGCACCGTCCGTCGGCCCACTCTCGGGGAGCGTGAAACTCGAGTCGGCTGACGGCCGAAAGAAGGCGTAGACGATCCCGATGACCAGTAACACGCGGGCGAGGCCCATGACGGGGTACATGTGGAGCCACCACTCGGACCACGAGATGGTGTGTCCGGCGATCGACTGACTGAAGCCCGAGATGATGATATTCGGCAGGTCCGCAGTCAGGATGCCCGCGGAGCCGTAAAACGTCGCGAACAACGGGCCGAGATAGAGGCCGACTCGAGCCGCTCGGGAGTCGAAAAGCGAGCCGAGTTCGCGGAGGATCGGTGCGAGTGCGAGGATGCGGACGAGCGCCGAGGGGACGAGAAAGGCCAGCGCGTGGGCACCGATCGAGAGCGCGAGCAGCAGTCGGCGGTAGGTTCGGACCGAATCGGCCTCGGTCGGGTCGCCGATGGTTCTGGTCGCGAGCCACCGTCCGACCCCGCTCGCGAGACCGCTCTGGCGTGTCGCTTCGCCCATCAGTAACCCGAACCCGATGAGCCACGTCGCCGGTTTCTGGAAGCCGACGAGCGCCAACTCCGTCGAGAAGGTCACGGCGATCAGCCCGAGGCCGATCAGCCCCGTGTACGAGGGCGGAACCGGCGTCAGAACCCAGAGGACGATACAGAAGAGCGTGATGGCGAGCATCGTCGCCGTCGACCCCGAGGCGAGCAGCCACGTCGCGACGGCGACAGCGATAGCGAGGGAGAACGCGAATATTGGTGACCGAATCGCCTCGACCGCTTCCGATCGATTCATTGACCGATGCTCGGCAACACAACGGGAAAATTGTCGTGATTCGTGAATTCAACGGCTAGTACCCGACCACTAGCGTGGAAGCGCGTGTGCGAGCAATTCGATCGGCGTCGGGGGCGCCTCGCCGTCGAGCGAGGTCCCGGCGAGCGAGCTGTCGGCGGGGACCGATTCGATCCGACTGTCGCCGAGCTGGGTCCGGCAGGACGTCCCCGGCGCGGCGACGACCTCGGCACCACTGTCTTCGATCTGGTCGAAGAGGATATCGCCGATGGACTGACTCAGCGAGTAGTGTTCCGCCTCGTACCCGAACGTGCCGGCCATGCCACAACAGCCCGAATCGAGCGGGTCGACGGCGTAGCCGGCCCGCCGGAGTACGCCGACGGCGTGGTGGTCTTTCTTCTCCGCCTTCTGATGGCAGTGACCGTGGTAGACGACCGAGTCGGCGGGTGCCGCCCACTCGACGGCCTCATCGAGCCGGAACGTATCCAGATACTCACAGAGGCCGTAGGCGTTCGCGGCGAACGACTCCACAGCCTTCCCCGACCGCAAGTCGAGGGCGTCGGACTGGAACATCACGACGTCGGACGGTTCCGCCACGACGATGTCCCAGCCCTCGCGAACCCGCGGCTCGAGCGCCGCCACGTTCTTCGCGACGGCGTCGCGGGCGGCGTCGACGAACCCCTTCGACAGGGCCGGCCGGCCGCTGTCGGTCCGGCCGGCCACGTCGACGTGAACGCCCGCGGCCTCTAAGACGCGCACCGCCGCCTTGCCGACCTCGGGATGGCTGTAATTCGTGTAGGTATCGGCGAACAGGACCGCTTTTCGCTCGGCCTCGGCTTCGGAAACGCGCGAACCGCCTCGCCCCTCGAACCAGTCCTGGAGCGTCTCGCGGCTGAATTCGGGGAGCGACCGCTCGCTCGCGATTCCGACCGTCTTCTCGGCGAGCACGTCCGAACCGGGAAGCGACTGGGCGAGGTTCGAGACCGGTGCTAACGCGCTGCCGACTGCGGCGAGCGTATCGAAGTTAGCGAAGAGCCTGTCCCGGAGGCTCGCGCCGTGTTCCTGATGACGCTCGTGCATGACTTCGGTCTTGAGCTTCGCCATGTCGACACCGCTCGGACAGTCCCGCTTGCAGCCCTTACAGCCGATACAGAGGTCGAGCACCTCCTCGGCGAACTCGTCGTCGGTCGGGTCGTCCGGCAGGTCGCCGCTCATCGACTGTCGGAGGAGGTTCGCCCGGCCGCGGGTCGCCGTGATCTCCTCGTCGGCCGCCCGGTAGGTCGGACACATCACGCCGCCCGTGGTCTCCTGCTCGCCGCGACAGCCGCCACAGCCGTGACAGAGTTCGACCATCCCCTGCATGCCGTTCTCGTTGTCCCAGTTCAGCGACGGCTCGAGTCCCGCGTCGTACTCGTAGTCGGCGTCGTACCGGAGGTGTTCGGTCATGTCGTGGTCGCCGCAGACGTTGCCCGGATTGAGCAGCCAGTCGGGGTCGAACGCGGTCTTCAGATCGCGAAAGGCCTGCCAGAGGTCGTCGCCGTAGAGCTTGTGATTCCACTGGGTGCGGGCCCGACCGTCGCCGTGCTCGCCGGAGACGCTGCCGCCGAACTCGACGACCATGTCGGTGACCTCGTCGGCGATAGCGACCATGTCCTCGCGGTCCCGGTCGGCCTTCGTATCGACCAGCGGGCGGACGTGGAGCACCCCCGGCCCGGCGTGAGCATAAAAGGCCGCGTCGTCGTCGCGGCCCTTCTCGGCCAGCAGCGACTGGAACCGCTCGACGAACTCGGGGAGGTGTTCGGGCGGGATCGCACAGTCCTCGATGAAGCTGATGTGCTTCTCGTCGGAGGTCCGCGAGAGCAAGATTGGCAGCCCGGCCTTGCGCAGCGTCCAGAAGGTCTCGCGCTCGGCTTCCTCGTGAGCCTCGAGCCCGGCGAACGCGATCGTCTCGTCGATCGCCGGTCGATCCTCGGCCGGCGTCGCCTCGGTCCCGGTCCCCGGAACCCTATCCGCGAGGAGGGAGGCAGTCTGCTCGCGGCCGTGATCGTCGTCCTCGGCGTAGAACTCGACGAGTAACCCCGCCTCGGCCTCGTCGGGGACGAGCGACGCTGCCGCCTCGAACTCGGTCGTCCCCCGGGCCAGCCCGAGGAGCACGTTATCGATGAGCTCGACCGCGGCCGGTTCGTGCTCGAGGACGTGTTGCACGTCGGTTACGGCCTCGAGGACGCTCTCGTAAAACAGCAGGGACACAGCCTTGGTCTCCGGGACGGGCTCGAGGGACACCTCGGCTTCGGTGACCACAGCGAGGGTCCCTTCGCTGCCCGCGAGCAGCCGCGCGAGGTTGACAGTCCCGGTCTCGGCTTCCTCGACGAGTACGTCGAAGTTATACCCCGAGACGTTACGCTTCAGATCCGGGAATCGCTCCCGCACCTCGTCACCTTCCTCGTCGATGATCCGGACGACTTCCGCGTAGATCCGCTCGAGGAGGTCCCCCTCGGAATCGGCGGACTCGCGGAGTTCCGCGACGGATATCTCGCCGAGCGTGGCGACTGTTCCGTCGGCCAGTACGACCTCGCACTCCTCGAGATAGGCGTCGGTCTTCCCGTAGACGAGCGAGTGAGCGCCGGTCGAGTTGTTCCCGATCGCACCGCCGATCGCGCTTCGGTCCCCCGCAGCCGGGTCGGGCGCGAACTTCAGATTGTGCGAAGCGAGCGCCTCGTTGAGGTCGCCGAGCACCGTCCCGGCCTCGACGCGGGCCCGTTGCTGATCGGGATCGACGGTTACGATGCCGTCCATGTGACGGGTGAAATCGAGCACGACGGCCTCGTTGACCGCCTGTCCCGCGAGGCTCGTCCCACCGCCGCGCGGGAGGACCGGGATCTCGCGGTCCGCACAGTACGCGACGGTCGCGGCGACATCGGCGGTCGACTTCGGGTAGACGACGCCGATCGGTGTCAGTTCGTACGCGCTCGCGTCAGTCGCGTACAGCTGCCGCGTGTAGGTGTCGAATCGGACGTCGCCGTCGACACGGTCGCGGAGCTCGTCGACCAGTGCGGGTCGATCCACGTCGTCCGAGACGAAATCATACGCGGCCCGCTGATCGTCGATTTCGGCCTCGGTATCGCCCCCTGCGTCGAATGCGGTGTTAGATCTCGCAGTCATCCTCAACTGAACCTTCGAATGGGTCGTCATACGGTTCACAACGATAAAGCGTTCGACAATGCGCCGCGGCGTGATGGCGACGTCGTTCAAAGTAGGAGTTTCTGGCAGTATAGATGTCACTGGTAGTATATTTTATCGACTGTCAGATTCGCGTTCCCAAACGGTCTTCAAAATTTGAGATACGTGGCACAGTCTAGTTTAGTACCTCCGATAGAATCTCTCCAGTGAGTGACTAATGTAGTCATTGTGTATTGTAGTAGTGTGCAAACTGTTCAATCCATTCGCTGATTCTTGCCCAACTTTCCCACGAGTTATGGAAGCGGTCAACCCGCATTTTGAAGCCATAAAACCACTTTTCGATCAGATTTCTCTTGACATAGTTGAGTTGACCGTTCAATCCTTCCGGGAGAGTGCAGTTAGATATTTGTAGCCGTTAATGAGAAACACTGTGCCGTCGAGATTGTGTTTCTCGATCAAATGATGCAGAACGCAGCGGCTGGGCCGGGGCCTTGCCGTCCGAACACTACGACATCGAGAATTAGCCATGTTTCTATATCTATTGTAGAGTATACCCAATACCACTCTCCATCAATTATGGCAGTTATTTTATCAATGGTGGCCCGCGACGGCGACACCGTCCGCAGAACACTTTGCGTTCTGCTGTCGAGGTAAATCTTCGATTCGCCGACCATTGGAGCGCAAAGCGATCCAAGAGGCGCAGAAGAGCGAAACCCTCGTAGACGTCGGCGAGTCTAGCGCGCTGTCAGCTAGCCGATTTATCTGCCGTTTGCGACCGTCTATCAAGACAGTCACACGGATCGATCATTCCGAAAAGTGCTGTCACTCAGATTCGTTACAAGCAGCGATAATGACCTGTGGATCGTCAATCAATCTGTTCTCCATATAGTTCCCTTTGCCCTTCCCCGCCCATTTACGCTCTTGCTTAATTATCGATAGGAATTCAAGCTCAGACAGAATATCGCGAACACGGCGCAGTTTGATATGGTCAGAGCCATCACGGTCGCAGAGGCTCTTATAGAGATCAAACACTTCGTTGGTCGTGATCGGTGCATCATCGCCACCTTTCTGTTGAGACAAGAAGGCCATTGCTTCAAGCACCAGTTTCGCATGGCTCGGACTCTTCGAGATTAGTTCAGCGAGACGGCTGGTTTCCTCACGTTCATGGGCCTGTTCAACGCATTCCTCAGCGACGGCATCGTGATCATTTTCCTCGGCAATCTCTCCAGCAAATCTGAAAATGTCGATCGCCTTTCGCGCGTCACCATGCTCGCGAGCAGCGAGTGCAGCTACTCGAGGGATAACGGCTTCATCGAGGACACCTTCATGAAAGGCATCAGACCGCGAATGTAGTATCTCTCGGATCTGATTCGCATCATATGGTGAGAAGACATATTCGCGCTCACAGAGACTCGACTTGATTCGCTCGTCAAGGGACTCCTTGTACCGAACCTTATTCGAAATCCCGATCACGCCAATTGTGCTTTTGGTGAGTTTCCCCGACTCAACCGCTCGAGAGAGTTGCATAAGAATGTCGTCGTCCTCAATCTTGTCGACTTCATCGAGGATTATCAGGGCAACATCGTACCGGTCGTCAACAATTCGCCAGAGGCGGCGATAATATTCCGATGTACTAAGACCGGAATGAGGAATTGATACGTCAGTTTTCGTCGGCTCGTTCAGTTGATAACCGATAGATTGGACGGCCTGCGTTTCCGTTGATTCCTGCAAACAATCGATATAGGCGACACCAATCGAGATATCATTGCTTGCGGCCTGATTCACAGCCTGATTCGTGATGAACTTCGAACAAAGAGATTTTCCAGTTCCCGTTTTTCCGTAGACGAGGACATTGTTCGGCGTATTCCCACGCGTCGCAGGCTTGATCGCGTTCGCTAAATTTGTGAGTTCATCTTCGCGACCGATGATTCGATCACCATCCGGTAGATGAGAAACTTGCAACAACTCCTTGTTTTGGAAGATTTCATTTTCACTTCCGAAATAGTTGGTCGGGCCCGACATTCGCTTGATGGCACGTCACACTCATCTGGCATAAACGTTCGGAGCCGAGTTGCCGCTGTATGGATGGTAATTCAAGGGTGTGAGTCGCTATTGGTCGCGAGTTACACCCCGGAGTGCCGCTGTATTGGGATCAACGCCACCCCGAAATTCCGCTGTATAGATCATCGACACCCCGGAATGCCGCTGTATACGAGTTGAACTCAGAGTTCCCAGTGGTGCTGATCAAAACAGGATCGGAAATGAGAAGACGCACCGCATTTCCGCTGTATAGATTCGGATATAGGGAAGAGATACGCTCATTCGAACAGTAGTGAGTGCGGAGTGCCGCTGTATTAGGAGACACACACCCCTCGTTGCCGCTGTAACGATCCGATGGTCCACGCAAGTTGAAACAGTCCGGCGACCGTAGGACCCAATGAAAAACAGCGTGACAGCAGAAATTAGACCGAGAAAGTTGCGGTACAGTTCGTCTCGAGCAGAAATCTGCGTTCAATACCGCTTGAACGATTTTGCGTTCAATTCACTTAGTGGTCGTTTTGAAGCACTAGTATTTAATCGTAATGGTAACTCGGCATTCCTTCCTCACAAACTGACAGCTAGATCAGCCGGATAATTACATCTCAGGACTTCAGTCGGTAGAAGCAATTTCAAGCAGCTATACAGCGGCAACGAGGGGTGTGTCTGCTACGACGGGATAAGCTCCAGTTCAATATAAACGGTCAGCGTTACGTTCGGTGTATATCTCGAGTCATCCTGCTGTTCTCATCGGACGTCTCTTGCTTGTATCAGTCTAACACAGCGTCTGGAGGATTGATTCATCGAGTGAGGACTCCGTCAACGATCCGTTCGATGTGGTCGACATCCGTCTCCCGCTCTCGAGTGAGTCCGCTCCATGGTCTCGCCTCGAGATCCACAACCGAGACTCGAGGGCCGCTACGAGAGTCGACGAGGTGGTTAAATATCGGCAGTGACACCAAAATAGGGCCGACTCATTTTCGGATGATATCCGAACTGTTTCTCTGGTGGCTGTCGCAACGTTTGCGGTCATTTCTAACCTATTATTTCACATAGATGGGAACAATTGAGCGCAACCGCACACTTTTATCGGTCGGCCGGAGACACTCGAGACGATAATGGACGAAGACGCGCTCGAGTATCACCGGACCGCCCCGCCGGGGAAAATAGAGATATCGACGACGAAACCGACGAACACGCAGCGAGACCTCTCGTTCGCATATTCGCCGGGTGTCGCCGCGCCGTGTCGAGAGATCGACGCGGACGCGGGCGAGGCGTACCAGTACACGACGAAGGGGAACCTCGTGGGCGTCGTCTCGAACGGGTCGGCCGTGCTCGGGCTCGGCGATATCGGCGCACAGGCCTCGAAGCCCGTCATGGAAGGGAAAGGCGTCCTGTTCAAGCGCTTCGCCGACATCGACGTCTTCGATATCGAACTCGATCTCGACGATCCGGACGCGTTCGTCGACTCGGTCGCCGCGATGGAACCGACCTTCGGCGGGATCAATCTGGAAGACATCGCGGCACCGGACTGTTTCACCATCGAGGAGCAACTGCGCGAGCGGCTGTCGATCCCGGTGTTCCACGACGACCAGCACGGCACGGCAATCATCTCGGGCGCGGCACTGCTCAATGCCGTCGAAATCTCCGGGAAGGATCTCGCAGACCTCGAGGTGACCTTCGCCGGTGCAGGCGCGGCAGCGCTCGCGACGGCCCGATTCTACGTCTCTCTGGGCGTCAAACGCGAGAACATCACGATGTGCGATATCGACGGCATCTTGACGACCCAGCGGGCGGAATCCGGCGACCTCAACGAGTACAACCGGGAGTTTGCTCGAGACCTGCCCGAGGGAGACCTCGCAGACGCGATGGAAGGTGCGGACGTGTTCGTCGGCCTCTCCGCTGGCGGCATCGTCAGTCAGGAGATGGTCCGCTCGATGGCCGCGGATCCGATCATCTTCGCGATGGCGAATCCGGATCCCGAGATCGGCTACGAGGCGGCCAAGGACGCCCGCGATGATACGGTTATCATGGCAACGGGACGCTCGGATTATCCGAATCAGGTCAACAACGTCCTCGGCTTCCCCTTCATCTTCCGCGGTGCGCTCGACGTACGTGCCACCGAGATCAACGAGGAGATGAAGGTCGCGGCGGCGTCGGCGCTGGCCGATCTGGCCAAACAAGACGTTCCCGATTCGGTGGTCAAAGCCTACGGTGATCAACCGCTACAGTTCGGCCCCGACTACATCATTCCGAAGCCCCTCGACGCCCGTGTCCTGTTCGAAGTCGCCCCCGCGGTCGCACGGGCTGCGATCGACTCGGGAGCGGCCCGCGTCGACATCGATATCGACGAGTACGTCGAGCGACTCGAGGCCCGCCTCGGGAAATCCCGCGAGATGATGCGCGTCGTCCTCAACAAGGCCAAGTCCGACCCCAAGCGGATCGCGCTGGCCGAAGGGACCGACGAGACGATCGTTCGAGCGGCGTCCCAGATCGTCGAACGGGGGATCGCCGAACCGGTCCTGATCGGCGACGAGGACGACATTCGCGGCACGATCGCGAACCTCGGCCTCGAGTTCGAACCGGACGTAGTCGACCCCGAGAGCGGCGACTACGAGGGGTACGCCGACCACCTCTACGAACGCCGGAAGCGCAACGGCGTCACCCGTCGTGAGGCAGCGTCGATGATCCGCGACGACACCAATTACTTCGGCAGCGTGATGGTCGACCGCGGCGACGCCGACGCGCTGCTGACCGGCCTGACGAACCACTATCCGTCCGCGCTCCGGCCGCCGCTACAGGTGGTCGGCACGGCGGATGACGCCGACTACGCCGCGGGCGTCTACATGCTCACGTTCAAAAACAGTGTGATATTCGTCGCCGACGCGACCGTCAATCAGGCCCCCGACGAGGACGTCCTCGAGGAGGTCACCCGTCACACCGCCGAACTGGCTCGCCGGTTCGACGTCGAACCCCGCGCCGCGTTGCTGTCCTATTCGGACTTCGGCAGCGTCGACAACGAGGGCACGCGAAAACCCCGCGAGGCGGCCCGTCGCCTCCGCGAGGACCCTGCAGTCGACTTCCCTGTCGACGGCGAGATGCAGGCCGACACGGCCGTCGTCGAGGAGATGCTGACCGGCACCTACGACTTTACCGACCTCGAGAAGCCGGCGAACGTGCTGGTCTTCCCGAACCTCGAGGCGGGTAACATCGGCTACAAGCTGCTCCAGCGACTGGGCGGTGCGGACGCGATCGGGCCGATGCTCGTCGGGATGGACGAGCCGGTCCACGTCCTCCAGCGGGGCGACGAGGTCAAAGACATCGTGAACCTCGCGGCCGTCGCGACCGTCGACGCGCAGGACGAGGCGTACTGACCGGTCGGTCCGAAAAGCCAGTGGCTTCGACGGGTTCGTCTTCCCGTGAACGAATATCTCGCCGCCGGCCGCCTCAACGGCCGCCGATCGTCTCGACGATGACCGTTTTCGTGATGAGCCGAGCAGTTAATCGAGAACGACCGACGGTATTTATTGCGCTGTGTCGCTCCAATCAGACTCGAGAGCGATGCCTGGAACAGAGACGGTCCGCCGGCCCAACCCGGCAGTGAGCAACTGTACGATGCCCTCGTTGACGCCGGGGTCGACCTCCTCGTCGGGCTCCCCGGGACGCAGACGCTCCCGTTAGATCGTACCGTCGAGCGCCGAGAGGACATTCGATACGTGATGGCGCGCCACGAGACGGCGATCCCGCACATCGCATGGGGATACTACGAGTCTGGAGGTGAGGTCGCCGCGACGCTTACCGTCCCCGGCCCCGGCGACACGAACGCGATGCACGGGTTGAAGAACGCACTCGACGACCGCGTTCCACTGATCCACGTCGCCGCCGACGCCGATCCGGCCGACCGCGGGAAGGGGCCGATCCACGAAATCGAACCCGAGACGTACGACACCGTCGTCAAGGAGAACGTCTCGGTCGAGCGGCCGGTCGAGTTCCAGCAGGCGATCCGTTCGGGGATCGAAACCGCACTCACACCCCCGCGCGGACCGGTCCGGCTCGGCGTTCCGAAGTCCCTCCTCGAGGCCGAGTTCCGCTCACCGGCCGTAACGATCGATCCGCAGACGAGTCGCTTCGGCGGCGACGCCGAGTACGAAGACGCAAAGCAACTGCTCGCCGACGCGGAGCGACCGGTCGTCTACCTCGGCGTCGGTGCCCGCCGAACGGGAGACCCGGACGCGATTCGGGCCCTCGTTGAGACGCTGGACGCGCCGGTCGTCGCGTCCTACAAAGGAAAGGGCGTCTTCCCCGAGGACGATCCGCGCTGGCTCGGTGTCACGGGCAGTCATCTCCCGTCAGGAGCGAACGAGACCCTCGAGGCTGCCGACGTCGTCCTCGCGCTCGGCACCCGGTTCGACGGCGTGACGACCGCCGACTGGTCGCTGCCGATGGGTGACGAACTCGTTCACGTTACCCTCGAGACGAGTCGCATCGACATCGCCTACGACGCCGATATCGCGATCGTTGCGGACGTCGCCAGCGCGGTCGATCGGCTACGAGCGGGACTCCGTTCTGCGTCGCGTCCCGACACCGCTTGGGACGGGGCGTCCATCGGCGACCGCGTTCGCTCGGAGTACGACGACCGGCTTCGTGCCTGCAGCTTGCTCGAGGACGAGACGCCGATCGCGACGGCCGGCGCGCTCCGGACGCTTCGCGAGGTGTTGCCGCGAGAGGCCGTTGTGACGACCGATATCGGCGGCTTCCGTCTCTGGGCCAAGCAGACCTTCGAGACGTACGAACCCGAGGCGTACGTTACTTCCGGGTCGTGGGCGGGAATGGGCGTCGGACTACCGGCTGCGATCGGCGCGAAACTCGCCGTGCCGGATCGGCCGGTCGTCGCGTTGACCGGTGACGGCGGGGCGATGATGTGCTTACAGGAGCTGCATACGGCGGCGGCGTACGACCTAGACGTGGTCACGATCCTCTTCAACAACCAGGACTACGGAGTCATCAGTAAGTCGCCGGAAATCGATCAGTATGCAGAGGGGCATCGGTTCGACTGGTCGTCTCCCGAGTTCGCCGCCATCGCGGAGGGATTCGGCTGTCGGGGCGAGACTGTGAGGACGCTCTCGGAACTCGAGAGCGCAGTCGATACTGCACTGGCACGAGCGGACGGACCGGAACTGATCGACGTTCGCGTCGATCCGGACGAGCCAACAGCTGCCGACGTTTCCGAGTACGACTCGAGCGTGAAGTTCTGAGCGTCGACGGAAGCAATTCGGTTTCGCTCTGAGTTCCTGTTTCCGTTCGCTCGAGAACTCGAAGCGGGTGAGTCCGGCATCGGAAACCAGTGAGAACTACGTCCGACCACATTCCAGTTAGCCTAACGAATTAGCCTAACCCATAAACCGATACAGAGGTTGATTACGGGAACGGTCCCTCCATACATCGAAAGTGCGATAGAGCGTCTAGCCGTGGACGCGTGATCGGATCGAGGTCGGACCGAGATGATGACTCGGGCTCGAGGCTCGCGAAAGCGAGTGTCGGCGGTGGATGAGCGGTGCAACGGAGTTAGGAAGGTCGGTTCTGTCGACATCACACCACCATGTCCGCAGTTTTCGATCGAAATATCAAAATAACAACGGACACGGTGGTGTGGGGTGCTCCGAGGTAACGTAACTCGCAAGGAGTAGAGTGGACGGACTGACACCACGATGTCCGCTGTTCCATGGGGAAGAAGCGAACCAAGAGCAGCGGACATCGTGGTGTAAGAGAACGGAGTCGGCACCGTTGCTACTCGGAGAGCTCAGTCCGAAGAGACCAGTCAATCGGACGGTATAGGCAGACAGCGGCGGAAAGAGACGAAGCAATCCGATCCCGCTGCCGGTCGATTACGGAAGCCGACACACCCACCCCACCATGTCCGCTGTTCTTCCGGACGAACGGGGGTGGCCTGATCTGCGAGAATATATTTCAGACCATGCCTGATCTGAAATATCAACTATAGTTGCCATTTGGACTAGCTCTCAGTAGATTGCATTAAAACTTCTGTAGTCTAGATGGTCGTCTGAGACCATCCCCCTCTCGTAGACCTATTACTGCGGACACAGTGGGGTGGGTGTGTTCCTCGGTTTGATATAAGTGAGAAGAACTGCGGACACTCCGGACGGTGTGGTTTTATAAACCCTGCCGAGAGACACACTCCCAGAGACAGTCCGAATGAGCCTGTTCGAACGAGACACCGAAATCTACAGGAATCGCGACGCGCTGCGGGAGGATTACCAACCGGCGCAACTCGTCGGTCGCGACGAAGAAATCCAGATGTATCAGGCTGCGCTCCAGCCCGTGATCAACGGCGAACAACCGAACAACGTCTTTCTCTACGGCAAGACCGGCGTCGGAAAGACCGCCGCAACCAGATATTTGCTTTCCCACCTCGAGGAAGACGCCAGTCAGTACGACGATATCGATCTCCGGCTCACCTTCCTCAACTGCGACGGCCTCACGTCCTCGTATCAGATCGCGACGCGTCTGGTCAACGAACTCCGAGACGAAACGAATCAGATCAGTACGACCGGCTACCCGCGAGCGACGGTCTACGAGATGCTCTGGGACGACCTCGACGATCTCGGCGGGACCAATCTCATCGTTCTGGACGAAGTCGACCACGTCGAAGACGACTCGATCCTCTATCAGCTTCCGCGAGCGCGTGCGAACAATAACCTCTCCGAAGCGAAAATTGGGATTATCGGTATCTCGAACGATTTCTCGTTTCGAGACGACCTCTCCCCAAAGGTAAAGAGTTCGCTCTGTGAACAGGAGATCCATTTCCCCGCGTACGACGCGAGCGATCTGCAGAAAATCCTCGAGCAGCGGGCGGCGGTCGCGTTTCACGACGACGTCCTCGACGATGCAGTGATCCCGCTGTGTGCCGCCTATGGTGCGAAAGACGCCGGCGACGCTCGCCAGTCGATCGACCTCCTGATGAAAGCCGGCGATCTCGCTCGCGAGGAAGCCGAGACGACGACCGTCGCCGAAACCCACGTAGAGGCAGGCCGTCACGATCTGGAACGCGGCCGGATCGAAGAGGGGATCAGCGGACTCACTCAGCACGGTCATCTCGTGTTGTACTCCCTGCTCACGCTGCATCTCCAAAACGAGACTCCGGTCCGTTCACGAGACGTCCGGCCCCGGTACACCAACTTCGCACAGCGAGCCGGGCGGGACCCGCTTGTTCCGCGCCGGATGCGCGATCATCTGGCGGAACTGGCCATGCTCGGACTCGTCTCGGTCACCGAACGAAACGAGGGCCGACGCGGGGGAACGTATCGCGAGTATACACTCGATATGGACATCGAACTCATCCTGTCGGCACTCGATGAGGTCCTCGACGACGTCGGTATCCACGACTCCATTCAAGAGCACTTACTCGATGGCGATACGACCGACGAAAATACGTCATTAGCCGAATTTCAGTAATTCAGATTACTAATTCCAATATCAGAATCCCCACCTACCGAGTGAGTCACTTCTACGAACCCCACACCACCATGTCCGGAGTAAAATCCAATCTCATACCTCCTGTACTCTATTTTATCTGGGTGCGGATCCAGTATCCGTAACTGTTTACGACGCTGTTAGATATCTAATAGAAATGAGGGTTCCATCGATGAGCACATATCAGATATAACGATGTAGTATACTCTCGCCTTTCTTTGAACAATGGCTGTGCGTATCACACTCGAAGTTAACACCACTCTGTCCGCTGTTCTTTTCCTATTTTTCTCTTGACAGCCACTGCTGTCGGCTGGGGACGGAAACACTTCGATAGAGGTGTGTCTAATTTCTCAATAATTGAGAAAGTGATGAGAAACGAGAGACTCCCCGAACTGGCGATAATCGAGGATAGGTATCCGTATCGGATTGAATTTCCAAACTCCATATTTTCCGTCTATCAGGACATCAAACCGAAGATCACACATCGATAACGGTGTGTACTGAGATGAGACGACTGTACTCACCTTTCCGGATTGGACGACAACGATGGCGACCGCGGAGAAACACATCGATAGCGGGGCCCGACGAACAACGACTTACGTCTCGTTTCGAACCTGTGCTTTGACGACGCTCGAGACCTCGTCCACGGAGACCATTTCGAGGCGCGAATCCTCGCGAAGCGTTTCGAGGATCGTCTCGGGACGCTCTCCGAACTGGAACTCGAGGAACATCCCCGAACTGGGGCCGTGGCTCCGCCGTTCGAAGTCGACGAGCGAGTACGTCGTCATTTCCTTCATCTTGTTGACGTAGGTCTCCTGATGGTACTGTTCGGCGTCGATCGCATCCGTGAGGAACTGGTACACGCGGTAGCCAGTCGTGCTGCGAGCGGATTCGTCGTCCGTCTCCGAAGCGACGGCGGCCGTCGCGTAGAGACAAAGCTTCTTCTGTGTGCTGATACCGCGGACGACCTCGAGGACCCGATTCTTCTCGACTTTGTCCTGTGCTTCGCGGACGTGTTCCTCGCGAACGCGCTCGTCGCCTTCGCGTTCCGCGAGTTCACCGGCGACTCGAACGAGATCGATCGCCTTGCGAGCGTCGCCGTGGGTCTGGGCCGCGAAGGCCGCTGCCAGCGGGATAACGTCCTCGTCCAGAACGTCGTCGTAGAAGGCGTCTCGCCGGCGACGGAGAATCGACTGGAGCTGGTTCGCGTCGTAGTCGTCGAAGTGGACGTCTTCGGGGGTAAAGGAACTCAGGGCGCGGCTCCCCACGGACTCCATCATTTTCGTGTCGTTCGAAATCGCGACGACGGAGACGTGAGCAGTGAGGTCGTTGTTCGCGCCGGCTCGAGAGAGCTGATAGAGGAGACGGGAGAAGGCTGGGTCCTGCTTGTCCCGTCGGCCGACGAGCATGTCGAGTTCGTCGAGAACGAACACTGCCGAGTCGAAGTTTTCGTTGACGATCCGATAGAGTTCGTCCCACTTCTCTTTCGTCGCGACGCCGTGTTTCGGGACCTGTACCTCGACGGCCGCTTCGTCCGCCGCGCGACTCGCGAGTTCGTAGACGGCGACGCCGAGGGTATCGAGATCCTGGCAGTTGACTTCGATCGTCCCGAACCGAATGTCTCGCGTCTCGCAGATTTTGCTGATGTTCTTACAGACGGCCTTCGTGATCAGCGATTTTCCGGTTCCGGAGGGGCCGTAGAGAAAGAGATTGGGCGGCCGGTTGTCCCCGAGAGCGACGCGGAGCATCTTGGTTACTTCCTGTAACTGCTCGTCGCGACCGACGATCCGATCCTCGGAGACGATGTGATTCGGGTCGAGAAGCGACCGATCGCGAATGAGCCCCTCCTGTTGGTCGAACTCCAGTAACATCTCTTCGATCGATTGTGACTCACCGGCCGTCGCCGAGCCGGTCGAGGAGGGAGTCGTCTCGGGTATCGTAGAATCAGACGAGGATTCGACCCGCTCCGTCGCTTCATCCTTCGATGTCCCCGATCCATCTCGAGGATCGTCGAAGTCGTCCATACGGTGATCCATACAGAGGAGAAAGAAAAATGTTGCCCCACCTCTATCGATGTGTATTTCTCCGATTGAGTGGATGATATGCGCTATTTCGACTCGGCTGAGACGGGACGTCGTCGGGATAGCAACGACGACTGACGATGTGTTCGAGGATCGAGTCCGTCGCGAGACAGACACCCCTCTATCGATGTGTTTGGTCCCTCGAGCGGGAGGGGGTACGCTCGATAGCGAAACTGCGAGAAGAACGATGACTCGAGAGATTTCAGGAGAAGAACAGTCAGGACATCGATCACGGGTATTTGAGTGATTCCGTTTGCTTCCTTTCTTCTAGCTTTCTAGACGATACACTCACACACCCCTCTATCGATGTGTTCGATGTGTTCCGAACTGCAGTGAGTCTGTCGTTTCCCTTGCCTTTCCACTTCACGAAATTCCTCGAGGAGAGAGACGGTCTGAACAGGCGTATCAGACGATTTCCGGGCCGATACGGATTGAACGATTTTCATCTCGATCGACTATCCGCTCAGACGTCCGGATACCGTCTCTCCCTATAGAGAGAACACATCGATAGAGGGGTGTCTGTGTCGCGGTCCATTCGCTCTCTCCGGAACGTCTCCGAACGATCCCGTCTCGAGCGAAAGCCGATTTCGAGAGACACTTCGAGAGACACATCGATAGAGGGGCGTCCGTTTGCAGAGAGTTCCACATCTCGTGGATGAGACGGATATCACGAGGAGTATTCTCGATCAAGTGTATCCTCGACTAACAGATCTAGATCTCTCCCTCTATTGATCACGCACTCTTCTCTCGTCTTATCTCCGCTGTTATCTTCCCTCCTCTGTCGTTTTCACTCCGTGTTATCCGGGATTGTGAAGAAGAACGTCGTTCCCTCGCCGGGGTCGGACTCGACCCAGATACGGCCATCATGCGTCATCACGATGCGTTTGCAAATCGCGAGACCGATACCAGTTCCCTCGTACTCGTCGGGAGCGTGGAGGCGGTTGAACACCTCGAAGATGTCGTCCGTCCTCTTCGGGGCTATCCCGATCCCGTCGTCGCGGACCGAAAACAGCCACTCGTCGTCCCGCTTCTCGGCGGAAACGTGGACGGTCGGTGGGCCATCGTCCGCATACGTGATAGCGTTATCGAGGAGGTTCTGGAAGAGCTGAATGAGTTGGCGTTCATCGCCGCTCACAGTGGGCAGTTCGTCCGACGTGATGATGGCATTGCGTTCGTCGATTGCCATCTGAAGGTTCTCCATCGCCTCCTCGAGGACCGTCTCACAGTCGATCTGCTCGAAGTTCTCCTTACAGGTGTTGACCCGTGAATACTCGAGCAACGCATCGACCATCTCCCGCATCCGGTCCGCGCCATCGACAGCGAACTCGATGAACTCCCTCGCGTCGGCATCGAGGTCGTCTCCGTAGCGATTCTCGAGCAGCTGGAGATAGCTCGAGACCATCCGTAACGGCTCTTGAAGGTCGTGGGAGGCGGCGTGGGCGAATCGCTCGAGTTCCGCGTTCGAGCGTTTCAGTTGCGCGTTGGTTTGTTCGAGTTCCCGCTCGTACTCTTTGCGGTCGGTGATGTCGCTCGCCATCCCGATCCACTCGGTGATATCACCGTCCTCGTCCAGCATCGGTACCGCGCGCGAGAACGTCCAGCCCAGGCTCCCGTCGACCTGCTCTACCTGGTGTTCTAGTTCGAAGACGCTCTTGGTCCGGATCGCTTCGTTGATGGCCTCCATGACACGCTCGTGGTCGTCCGGATGAATGTATCTCTCAAGCCACTCGCTGGTCGATTCGTGCGTATCGGGGATGAACTCCTTGCCTTCGAGGTGGTGCATTTCGCTCCAATCGGGGCTCATGCGATACACGACGTCCGAGCTGGCGGCGACCAACGCCCGGAATCGCTCCTCGCTCTCCTGAAGCGCCTCCTCGACCTCCTTGCGCTCGGTGATATCGCGCGTTGTCCCGGCGATGGCTTCCACTTCCCCCTCGTCGTTGAGTACCGGAGCAAAGATGTAGTCGTAGATACGGCGGCCGTGCTCAGCGTGTTGGAACGCCACCTCGCCGCGGACGGGTTCTTTCGTCTCTACGACCTGGTCGATCTCGCGTTCGTGCATCTCCGCGTGCCATTGCTCGTAGCCGTTTTCCAGCAGGGTCTTTCCGACGGACTCTTCGAAGGTCTGGCCCCACATCTCGAGCAGTGCGTCGTTGGCGAATATGAAGCGGTAGTCGAGGTCGAACGCGTAGACGAGGTCGGGTGTACTGGAGATGATCGTCTCGTAGAGCCGCCGCTCCCGCTCGGACTGCACGGGCACTCTCGTCGTCTCTGCCGCCGCGTCCTCGCGCTCGGTGCCGTCGGTATTCGCGGACGATTCCGCATTTTCGAAGGCGTATGCGATCGTTACGCCGCTCTCTGCGAGCGATTCTCGCTCGGCCGCGCCAAACCCGTGCGGCCGATCGGTAGCCAGATGCAAGGCACCGTACAGCGTCTCGTCGTAACCGAGGGGGACGACCGCGAAAGTTCGGTAGTCGTGTTCGAGGGCGTGGTCGCGCCGATCCTCGCACGGCGGATCGTCAACGAGATTCCGTCCGACCGTAATCTCCCGCGTCCGCACTGCCTCGTTTATCAGTTCCGCTCGGGGTGACTCCTCGGTGATGGTGACTTCAGAGAGCGTCTGCTCCGCGATCCCGGCCGAGGCTGTCGGAATCATCGCCTCTGTCTTCGGATTATAGCGCCCGATCCACGCGAAGGAGTACAACTCCGATGCTGCGAACTGCTCGCAAACGCGTCGACGCATTTCGTTTGTGGTGATGGTCGGGATCAACGCTCGGGTGACCGCTCCGATCACCTCGTTTACTGACTGTTTCCCATCACGACTCATTTCGTCACTCTATCTCCAGAGGCGGTTTACTCCTGTCGATTTCTGAAGACGATATTCTTCCTCGATCCCAGAGGGGGTATAAAAGGGGAACGGGATCATATATCAGAACGGCGGAGATGTCGCCGCTGGCAGCCACGAGCGAATACCGTGAACGAGCGGGATGAGGACCGTTCCCGAAATATCCGTTCTCGAGATGCGAGTGAGCTACACGCACGAACACTTCGATAGAGGTGTGTCTCGGACCGGCCACCGGAGAACTCTCGAATCGCAATCGAACCGCTCTCACTCGAATCGGCAGGACGACTTTCTCGCTCGAATTGTCAGGATTGCTCCATCACGCCTGGCTCTGGTAGTAGAGCACGCTGATCGCGATGCCGACGAATAGGTCGGGGAGAAAGAGGAACACCCCGAGAGTCGGTTTCGGTCGTACAAAAGGAGCTGGCAGAGCGGGTTGCTCGTGAGTGCGTACAGGAGCAACACGGCGCTCAATACGATGAGACTTCGCGTGTACTTGTTCGATAACCCCCGATAGATACCGACGTCGGTCCGCGTGAGGATGACTAATATGACGAGATTGAACGTCGTGATGAACAGCTTTGCCCGAACGAAGAGGAGAGCAACGGCAGCGAACCTTCTTTCGGTCCGTGTGCGAGGCCATGGCCGAGAGACGGCAAGAGAGCGGCTCCCACCACTGCACAGACGAGCCCGGTACCCGTAACGACGAGCGTTCTAGCGATCGGTTTTCGCATTCGCGATCTCAATCCCCGCTTCGTCGACGATTTCGTCTAACACGTCGAGGTTCTCCGCTAACCGATCGGAGAGGAAGTACAACTCGCCGTACCCGTCCCCGTTCGTGAGGAGGACGCAGTGCTCGACGAGCCGCTCGAGGTGGTGTTCGACGGTCTTGTAGTTGAGGTCAAGGGCCGTAGAGAGCTGGTTGGTGTTTCTCGGTTGGTCCTGTATCGCGCGGATAATTCGAAGCCGGTTCTCACCGCCGCGCGACCCGCCGATGAGCCACCACAGCACGCGTCGAATCCCCCGTCCGGACGTCTCCCGTCGCTTTCCCGTTCCCGTTTCGTTGTTCGTCACCCTTCCGAGTCCCGTATCGTTTCTGTTGAGAGTCATCTCTGCTATTGCGTGTCGCTGCTCGACTGTACGGGAATCATCCGCGAGACTGTTCGTATCAACTATCCGCACCGACTGAAGCCGGAGATATCGGATAAGAGTTTGCCGAAGTATCCGGGAAATCCAGCACACACGAAGGGGACGGTAGACCCACATTTAGCGGCACTCTCCGCGCTGTTCGATGGACGTCTCGAAATCACTCCCCTGTGCCAGCCGGACACGCACTGGATTTTATTGTCCGGCGGGCTCGAATCCACCGGTACACGCCGACGTAACTATGGACGATTCACCACAGCAGTCGTCTGTCGACCAGCTCGAGTCTGCCCTCGATAGCGGAGCCCCCGAGGAGGCTGTCACGTGTCTCGAGCGTCTCGCAACGCACGATATGGAGACGCGGAAAGCAGCTGTTCGAGCGATACGTCAGTTCGCCGAAACGCAACCGACCGCACTCGAGCCCGTCCTCACGACGCTGCCGTCGTTTCTCACTGACGAGGAGCGATCGATCCGTTTGACGACCGCGAAACTGTTCGTCGAAGTCGCCGAGGCCGACCCCGACGTCGTCTCGTCGGTCGTCCCATCGCTCGCGGACCGATTGGCCGACGAGGACGAGTTCTATTACGTGCGCGCTCGCTCGGCGGAGGCGCTGGGCTATGTCGCGTTGGAGCACCCGGAGACGGCCGCCACACCCGAGGTGCTGGCTGACCTGCAAATCGGACTGTCGTTCGACGAGCCCGAGGTCAGAGAGAAGCTGGCGAAGGCCCTCGAGTTCGTGGCGCTTGGCGATCAGGATCGGCTCCGACACCGCGTCTCGACCCTGACCGAGTCGCTCGACGATCCGAACGAACTCGTCCGCTATCACCTCTGTACCGCGCTCGTCGCGATCGGTTGTGCGTCCCCCGATGCGCTATCCGAGAGCGCCGCCACACTGCGCGATCGATTGGACGACGAGAACCCCTACGTGCGCGGCCGGGTAGTCGAGGCGTTCGGATTGCTCGAGCGAGCGGACTCGGACGTGTCGATCCCGGACGTGACCGCGGCCGTCGACGACGACCCCGAACAGTTCCTCGCCGCTCGAGTTCGCTTTGCGACCGGCGGAGACGACGACTTTGGAGACGACGATCCCGGAGATGCCGTTCCCGAGACGATCGGGTCGATCCCAGCCATCCGTGACCGAACCGACGAGATCGTTGCAGAAATCACTACTCCGGACGGCGACGAGTGTCCGAACTGCGGACTCGTGCTTCCCGAAGCGAGCACTCCGATGTGTCCGCGATGTGGCGTTCCGTACTAATCCGGCGACATAACGGTATGGTAGCTCGCCCCGACTGCCGAAAGAATTAGGTGTGCCTAAATCGGAATGGTTTTGTATTTTAGGCAGACCTAAATCACTATGGGTGACAAAACCGGGGCGATCGAAGCGGTCGTCCGTCGCGAACGCCGGACGGATAGCGACGCAGTCATCGACGGCGTGTCGGGTGCGCGGCGTGGGGAGCGATCCACCGGACCGACCGACGCGACGGGCAACTACGGCTGGCTCGAATCGGCCAGCGTGGTCCGACATGAGTAAGCGAAAGTCGACTGTCGGGCCGGACCGGACAGCTTCGTCACCGGCAAACGAGACGCGGTTCGGGTGGCTCTTCGATCCGAACCTTATCACGGTAGTCCTCGGCAGCTTCGCTATCGTGTTCGCCGGCGGGTTGATCCAGGTGAGTTTCGGTGCGTATTCGATGACGTTCGCCGAGGCGTGGGCCGCGGTGTTCAATCCGAACGTGGTGTTCAATCCGCAGGCGTGGGACGCGTTCCTGTTGGGCGAAACGATGCCGGAGATGAGCACCGAAAGTCTCATCGTCTGGAACATCCGACTGCCGCGGGTGTTCGTCGCGGCCCTCGTCGGGATGAACCTCGGCGTCTCGGGGGCGATTTTTCAGGCGGTGACGCGAAACGAACTCGCGAGCCCGTTCATTCTCGGCGTCTCCTCCGGCGCGGGGCTCATGATTTTGCTGACGCTCGTCGTATTCGGGAGCCTGACGGCGTTTCTCCCGCTGATCGCCGCGCTCGGGGGTGCCGGTGCGTTCCTCATCGTCTACGTCATCGCGTGGAAGAACGGAACGTCACCGGTTCGACTGGTGCTCGCCGGCGTCATCGTCGGCACGGTCTTCGGCTCGCTGCAGACGGCGCTGTTTTTCTTCGCGGACGACATCGGCGTCGTCCAGTCGGCGATCGCGTGGACGACCGGGTCGCTTACCGGGACCGACTGGGAGCAGGTCCGCCTCGTGCTCCCGTGGACGTTCGTGGTCGTGTTGCTCTCCGTCGCCGGGTCGAGACAAATGAACGTCATGTTGCTCGGTGAGCAGACGGCGAAGTCGCTGGGAATGTCGATCGAGAAGGTCCGCTTTGCGCTCTCGGGGGTCGCGGTCCTCGCGGCGGCGGCGAGCATCGCCGTCGCCGGCATCGTCGGGTTCGTCGGTCTCATCGTTCCGCACATGGTGCGAAACCTCGTCGGGAGCGACTCGAAGAAGCTGATCATCGGCTGTCTCTTCGTCGGGCCGGCGTTAATGGTCGGTGCCGACGTGGGCGCGCGACTTGCGTTGAGCCCCACACAGATCCCCGTCGGCATCGTCACCGGACTCCTCGGTGGCCCGTACTTCCTCTACCTGATGCGAAAACAACAGAACATGGGTGAGATCTGAATGGGAAGCCCCATCGCTGACCCGGGTCGGTCGACCGAATCGGAGGACAGCCGTCGCCGACTCGCCGGTGAACATCGAACAGCCGGCGCGGCTCGCCGACCGCACGATCGTCCTCGAGAACGGGCGGATCGTCGAGCGGGGACTCACGACGACTTCCTCGCGGTGGACGGACTGTACGCGACGCTGTGGGAAGTCCAAGGCGGTGAAATCGATGCCGTCCCCGAATTATTTCTCGAGACCGTCGCTCAGGAGTAGTCGATACCGCCCTCTAATTTAGGCAGGCCTAATAATCGGTGGACTTATTATGTTTTAGGCAAGCCTAAAAGTACGATGGGAGACGAAACGAGAGGCGGAGGCCCGACGCGGCGGGATTTCGTGACGTACGGCAGCACGGCCGTTGGCAGCGGAATACTGGCGGGCTGTTCGGAGTTACTCGGACAGGAGGGTGCTGAGGGTACCGAGACGACCGAGGACGGATCGTACTCGGTATCGATGGAACCGATGGGGACGGTCTCGTTCGACCAGGTACCCGAGCGGTGGATCGCATACGACGGCGGGTACGCCGATATGGCCGTCGCACTGGGCCAGACCGACGGATTGGCCGGTGTCGGCGGTGCGGACCGGTACTACACCTACGTTTACGACGACCTCCCCGGCGTCACGGTCGATCAAGACGTCCTCGAGGAGTATCCGGAGGTCCGAACCAAAGAGGAGTTCTACGAACTCGAGAGCGACGTGCATCTGTACGATCCCCAGATGCTGGTCAACTGGTTCGACTGGGGCGAAGGAGACGTCGACGAGATCGCGACGAACGTCGCGCCGTTCGTCGGGAACCTGATCTTTCGTCGGTCCGACGAGTGGCACGAGTACCGCTACTACACGCTGTACGAGGCGTTCGAGAAAGTCGCTGAGGTGTTCCAACAGCGAGCGCGCTACGAGGCGTTCAGCGAACTCCACACCGAGTTCATCACATCGATACAGGAGCGACTCCCGCCCGCTGACGACCGACCGTCCGTCTTCCTCACGTTCGAGGGGGCCGACGAACCGGAGACGTTCTCGCCGTACCGGCTCGACGACGGGGGGACGAGCAAGAAACAGTGGCGGGATCTCGGCGTCCACGACGCGCTCGCGGGGACGGGCACCGACAATCTCAGCACCACGAACCGCGGGAAACTCGACTACGAGAACCTGCTCGAGATCGACCCCGACGTGATTCTCATCCGGGGCCACGAGCGAAAGTCCGCCACGGAGTTCCGGGACGTCGTTCTCGACAATATGCAGAGTCATCCCGTCGGGAGCGAACTCACCGCCGTCCGGAACGGGCGCGTCTACCGCGGCGGCTACCTCAATCAGGGCCCGATTCACAATCTCTTCCTGACAGAGCGAGCGGCGAAGCAACTGTTCCCCGACGAGTTCGGGGCCGTGACCGGGGACGAACAACTCTTCGACCGACAGGTGGTCGCAGACATCGTCAACGGGGAGGTCGAACGATGAGTGATAATACCGACAGCGCGACCGGCGAGCCGACTCGCAGAGACGCGCTGAAATACGGCGGCGCGCTCGCAGCCGGCGTTTCCTTCGCCGGCTGTTCGGAGCTAGCCGATCAGAGCGACGGCGACGAGATGACCGGTAGTGAGTCGTACACGGTGACGATGGCCCCGATGGGCAAGGTCTCCTTCGACGCCGTGCCCGAGACGTGGATGGCGTACTTCAGCACCTATGCCGACATGGCTATCGCACTCGGCCAGCGCGACGGCCTGCAGGGACTCGTCTACACGGAGAATTGGCCGAACGCGTTCTACGACGTGCTTCCGGGCGTCGATGTCTCGTTCGACGACGTTCCGCAGCTCATGGGTGAGGGTGGAATCGATAAGGAGACGTTCTACGACCTCCAGAGCGACGTCCATCTGTTCGATCCGAACTTCATCAGCGTCCTCGACGACAGTTGGGGGCCAGCAGATTTCGATGAAGTCTCGACCGGCATCGGCCCCATCGTCGGCAACTCGATTCGTCGTCGCGGGGATGACTGGCATGACTACCCGTACTACTCGCTATACGAGGCCTTCGACGTAATCGCCGATGTATTTCAACAACGAGAGCGATACGAGGCACTCAACGAGATTCACGAAAGCCTCCTCTCAAAGATTCAGTCCGAACTACCACCGAACGAGGAACGACCGACCGTCGGACTGCTATCGATCAATTCGAACTTCGAGAAGGGTGCGTTCTACGCCTATCCGGTTCACGACGGGAACGGACACAAGCAGTACCGGGACCTCGAGATGCGAGGCGCGTTCGACGACGAGATCGACGGGAGCTACGCGGAGTGGGACTACGAACGGCTCCTCGAGATCGATCCGGACGCGCTGCTGTTCCAGTACGGGTTTTCTCACGTCTCGACCGAACAGTTCGAGCAGCGAATGGATGCCATGCGCGAAGACCCGGTCGGCAAACGGCTCACTGCCGTCCAGAACGATCGGCTCTATCGCGGTGGAACCTCCTATCAGGGACCAATCATCAACCTGTTCCAGACCGAAGCTGCCGCCAAGCAGTTCTACCCCGAGACGTTCGGAGAGTGGAACGGTCTCGAAACGCTGTCGAACGGGGATGAGCGCCTCTTCGACTACGATCGCGTTGCGGACATTATCAACGGAGAATTCGAACGATGACGGATGACGATACCGTTCGACACGAGACACTGACGAGACGAGACACCCTGAAGTACGGCGGAACGGTCGTCGGCAGCGGACTGGTCGCTGGCTGTTCGGAACTCGCCGGCCAGAGCGAACCGAGTTCGTCCGACGAGCCGGATGGGACGTACTCGGTGACGATGGCGCCGAGCGGAACCGTCGAGTTCGAACGGCCGCCGGAGAACGTCCTCACGGTCCTCCCGCATCACGCGGACATGGCGCTTGCAGCCGGCCACGGCGACGCCGTCTCGTCGATGCTGTACAACCCCGAGTACAACGACACGATCTGGAACAAATTCCTCGAGCGCCTCGACGGTGTCTCCGCGGAGTGGGCCGACCTCCCCGGTACGTGGGACCCGGACAAGGAGTTCCTCTACGAACTCGAGAGCGACCTCCACTTGGCTGATCCAGCCTACATGACGACGATGGGTGCCTGGAGTACCGACGACATCGAGGAGATCGGCGAGACCGTCGCCCCGTGGTTCGGGAACACGTTCAGTAACGCGAACAAGGAGCCGCCGGCCGAGTGGGCCGACGGCTATGAGTACTACACGCTCTGGGAACTCTTCGCGAAGGTTGCACAGGTCTTCCAAGCGGAGGCGCGGTACCAGGCGCTCGCCGACGTTCACGCTGAGATGCTCGCGACCATCGAAGCGGACCTCCCGTCCGAAGACGAGCGACCGAGCGCGGCGATGATCATCCTCAACCAGTCCGAGGACAGCATGTACGTCTACGCGCTGAACGGTCCCGGTTTCCTGACGGCCCACACCCGCCCCCTCGGCGTGACGGACGTCTTCGCCGACGTGGCGACCGAGTCGACGGTCGACTTCGAGGCGCTCATCGAGGCCGACCCCGATGTCATCCTCTGTCTCGCGGGGATGTCCGAATTCAGGCACGTGTCGAAGACCCGAGAGCGACTCGCGGACGATCCGACGACGGCGTCGGTGTCGGCCGTGGAAAACGATCGCATCTACACGCAGGGCGGGCGGAACCAGGGGCCGATCATGAACCTCTTCCAAACTGAAATGGCGGCCAAGCAACTCTACCCCGATGTATTCGGGGAATGGCCGACCTACACCGAGGGGCCATATCCCGAGATTCCCGAGGACGAACAGCTGTTCGACCGGCAGGACGTTGCAGACATTATCACTGGAGCCAACAACGCATGACTGACGAAATCGATACTACAGTCGACGGACCGACGCGCAGAGACACACTGAAATACGGCGGCGCGCTCGCGACCGGGACCGCTCTCGCGGGCTGTTCGGAGCTGGTCGGACAGAGCGACGAACGGGGTGCCCAATCAGGCGAGGGGACGTATTCGGTGACGATGGCTCCGATGGGCGAGGTGTCGTTCGACTCGCCGCCGGAGAGCATCTTCACGCGACTGACACACCACGCCGGGATGGCGTTTGCCCTCGGACGCGGAAACGACGTCAACGCGATGCACGCGCCCGAGTACTACGACAAACTGTGGAATCAGTTCACGCCGCGACTGCCCGGTGTTACGCTCGACTGGACCGGGTTGTACTCCTCGTGGGAGCCGAGCAAGGAGAAGCTCTATGATCTCGAGAGCGACGTTCACCTCGCCGATCCGGCGAGCGTCAACGCCCTCGATAGCTGGAACGCGGAGGACGTCGAGGAGATCGGCGGGACCGTGTCCCCGTGGTTCGGCAACACGTACAGCGACAGACACGACGAGCCGCCCGCCAACTGGGCCGACCGCTACGAGTACTACGGCCTCTGGGAGATGTTCGAGAAGGTCGCAGGCATCTTTCAGGAAGCGGAGCGATACGAGGCGCTCGCGGAGATACACACGTCCCTATTGGACACGATCGAGGCGAATCTGCCCGCGAAAGAGGAGCGCCCGACCGTCGTCATGGCGGGGATGAGCGACATCGAGGGCATGTACGCCTACACGCTGGATACGCCCGGATTTCTGACGGCGCACGTGCGCCCGCTCGATCCGATCGGCGCGCTGGGCGACAACATCTCCTCGGGCGACGTGATCGACATGGAAGTGCTGCTCGAGGCCGATCCGGACGTGCTCTTCTCGCTGGGCGGGATGCACCCCGAAACGGATCTGGCCGGCATTCGATCGTCGCTGCGGAACCACTCCGCCGGTAGCAGGCTCTCGGCGGTCCAAAACGACCGCGTCTACCCGCAGGGGGCCCGCTATCAGGGACCGATCCTGAACCTGTTCCAGTTGGAGATGACTGCGAAGCAACTCTACCCCGACGTCTTCGGGGAGTGGCCGACCTATACCGAGGGCCCGTATCCGGAGATTCCGGCAGACGAGCAGCTATTCGACCGCCAAGCGGTCGCCGACATCATCACGGGTGATCGCTGAATGCGCGCTCGAGAGTGGGCGATCGCCGGAGCCTTCCGCGACCCGGCGGAGTACGATATCCCCGATTTGCCGTCGTGGCGCGTCCGTCGCAATGACTGCGGTGGGCTGTCCTTCGCCGACGAGGACGACGAGCCGTTCATCGCCGCTGACCACCCAGTGACGGTGAGACGCTAACGATACCCCATGAGTGACAATACCGATAGCACGAGCGGGATTCCGACACGTAGAGACACGCTGAAGTACGGCGGCGCTGTGGTCGGCGGCGGGCTGCTCGCCGGCTGTGTGGCTAGCCCGGAGGACGAAACGAGCGAAACGGAGGGATCGTACTCGGTGACGATGGATCCCGTCGGTACCGTCGAGTTCGACGAGGTTCCCGAAACGTGGTTCCCGTACACGGGCGATTACGCGGACATGGGCGTCGCGCTCGGACAGGGTGACGGACTCTCGGCCATCGGCGTCCGCGCCCGGTTCGCCTCACACCTGTACGAGGAACTCCCCGGCGTCTCCGTCGACGGAAGCGAACTCACCGAACTCTATCAGGACGGCACCGGCAAAGAGATCTTTTACGAACTCGAGGCCGACGTTCACCTCATCGATCCGAACTTCATGGAGAATCGCCTCCAGTGGGATCGGGTCGACATCGACGAGATCCGAGACGCCGTCGCGCCGTTCGTGGGGAACACGATCTTCTCGCGTGTCTACGACTGGCATGATTACGCCGACTACACGCTGTACGAGGCCTTCGAGAAGATCGCGCAGGTGTTCCAAGAGCAGGCTCGCTACGACGCGTTCGCGGCGTATCACGACGAGGTACTCGCGGACGTACGAGCGCGCCTTCCGAACGAAACCCCGACCATCGCGGTTCTCTACCCGGAGGGAGTCCCGCCGGAATCGTTCTATCCGTACCTGATCGGCTCCGGGACACAGTCCAAACACTGGACCGATCTGAACGTCGCGGATAGTCTCGCCCGGAACGATATCGTCGATGCGCAAGCCGGCGGGGGAACTATCGACTACGAAACACTGTTGGAGATCGATCCGGACGCCCTCGCGATCAGGATGCAAGGTGAGATCACCCAGGAGTATTTCGACACCGAAATCGTCTCACATCTACGGAACCACAACGTCGCGAGTGAGCTTCAGGCGGTTCAAAACGACCGCGTCATCTATGGTGGCCTGACCTACCAAGGGCCGATCATCCACCTCTTCCAGCTCGAGCGGGCGGCTCGTGGACTGTATCCCGACGAGTTCGGAGGCGAACAGCTATTCGACCGCCAGCGCGTTGCGGACATCGTCACCGGGGAATTTCAGAAATGAGTGATAGCGACACGACCCAAACGAACGCAGCGTTCGATCACGATGTCGTCATCGTCGGCGGCGGCCCAGCGGGCTGTGCCGCGGGGGTCTTTACCGCACGCTACGGGCTGGACACGGTGATCTTCGATCGCGGGCGCTCCTCGATCCAGCGGTGTGCCGTCCTCGAGAATTATCTCGGCTTTCCCGGTGGGATCGACATCGAGACGCTGTACGGGCTGATCCACGACCACGCCGAGGAGGCAGGCTGTGAGATCGTCCCCGATCTCGTCGAGTCGCTCGAGCGCGCCGACGGCGGCGAGGGGTTCGTCGTCGGCGTTCAGGAGGGTGAGCCGGTCACGGCTCGCCGAGTGATCGCCGCCACGCGCTACGACGGCGAATACATGCGCGGTCTCGACGACGAGGCGGCGATGTTCGAGACGCACGAACACGACGGCGAAGAACACGAGCACTTCGACAAGGGGTACGCCGAGGGCGACGGAACGACGCCCGTCGACGACCTGTACATCGCGTCACCGTACGGAGCTACCGGCTATCAGGCGAGCATGGCTGCCGGACGCGGGACACGGGTCGGGATAACCGTCGTCGAGGACGTTCGACGGGAACGGGGCTATCCCGAGTCCGTCGCGAGTTACTACGACTGGAGGCGCCCGGCGGCGGAACTCGATTCGGAGTGGAGCGACCGCGATCGGTGGCGGGAGTGGTTCGACGACCGATTGCCAGACGATCACGACCTCGAGGACGAGCGACGCCGCGAGATCCGCGAACGGGAAGTCGATCGCCGACTCGAGACGTACCTCTCCGACGACGAGATCGACGCTCGCGTCGAGCGCGGCCACAGGCGACTCCTCGAACACGTCGACGACGACCTGATCCTCGAGGCGGCGCGCGAAATCGAGGGCGAGGAGTGAGTCGGGAGTGACGAATGACTCTCCCCGACGACACACTCACTGATCCCGACCGTCCGCTGCGTCCCAGCGTCGCGGAGGCGAATTCGAACGAGCGGGAGTCGTTCGAGCGGCTCACAAAACGGCGGTCGTTTCCGCGTATCTCGCCGGGCTCACTGACGGCCGTTCGATCGGGCGGCCTCGCCCCGACGACTCGAGACCGGGTATCGATTCAGTCATAAATGACCGGTGCTCCCCACTACCTACTCGTTCTCTATCTCGCCGAACGACGCGATTCGCCGCCGGTTTCGCCCGGTCACGTCGCCGATGCGGTCGACCGGTCGCCCGCGGCGACGACGGAGATGCTCCAGCGCCTCGAGTCCAGAGGGCTGGTGACGTACGAACCCTACGAGGGGGCGACGCTCACCCCAGCAGGGCGGGACGCCGCCGAAGAACTCTACGAGACCTACACCACTCTCTCACAGTTCTTTCACGACGTGCTCGAACTCGACGAGTACGAGCGCGAGGCGATGGAGCTGGCCGGAACGATCAGTCCGGTGGTCGCCGAGCGACTCGAGTCGGCCCTGCTCACCGAGTGAGGTGTTTCGGGACGGCTGTCGCGATCGGCTCGGGACGATGCGTTACTCTCCGATTCTCCGCCGTCACGTCGACTGAGACGAACCGCGAGCTTTTTATTTTAGGTCTACCTAAACACTGCTAATGGCTACCGGGACCCAGTCGTCTCCACCGTCCGACTCCGAACCGGCTTCGAACCGTGGACCCGAGATATCCGTCTGCGAAAGCAGCCCTGCGAAATCAGTCTTCATCGAATCCGGAAACACCGACGGGTGGATTTCGAGCGATCACATCGTCGATGTAAGCCGCTAGTCCCCTCGAGTCCCGCTCCGGTCTCAGGGGTTTCCTCATTTCGCTCGGCCGTCGGTCCGTCTGCACCGACTGGAAAGTAGTCCGATTCGGAACCGTTGAAGATCCACCGTTAGTTCGTCGCGGACTCGAGGACGAGGGTATCGTCTTCGAGGTAGTGTTCGATGTGGTGGGCGTGTTCCTCGATGGTCTCGAGTTGCTCGCGGAGGATCTCTCCCGTCGCGTAGTCGCCGAGTTGCTCCGCGAGTTCGATGTGCTGACGGTAGCTCTCGATGATATCCCCCATCATCTCGAGGTCGTTGGCGAGCGAGGTCCGGATGTCGTAGACGTCTTCGTCCTCGGGTTCGACCGTCGCGGTTTCTGCGAGCGTCGTCATGCTCGCGTGCGGGACGCCACCGAGCGCTTGGAGTCGCTCGGCGAGTTCGTCGGCCGCGTCTTCGACGTCTTCGTAAACCTCTTGGAGGAAGACGTGAACGTCGAGGAACTCCGCGCCTTCGACGTTCCAGTGGTGCTTGTGGAGCTGATGGTAGAGGACGTAGGCGTCCGCGAGGTCGGTATTGAGGGCGTCGATGATCTGTTCGGCCTTTCCGGTCTCGAGTCGAAGGGCGTTCTCTTCGACGGTATCTGCGTCCTGTCGGGTGCTCTTTTGCGTGTTCATTACGATTCACTATTGGTCCGTCACTCTCTTATAACTTTTCAATTACTAAACAATTTTTCGCACTGCCTAAACCAAGGGCTGGATCACAGCACACATTCGCTCCCGTCCGTCCTCCTCACGGTCTGTGGAGAGAATTCTCGAGCGCCTCAGTATCTGCTTGACTCACACATCACGGTAGTTGTTGTGACGAACAGGGACGATTCCGAGCTCGCTGGAATCGGGATGAAGTTGATAATACCGTCGCCGAACATATTCACTGTCGCGCTCCCACCGCGCGACATGGCCGATCCAACCAACATCCCACCTGACATTGTCCGCGGCTCGCCCGGCGACGGTTGCCACCCCCAACCCGCCGGGCGCTTTTGAGGTTTTCTCGAGGCGGTTATGACCGGTCCCGAACCGCTGACTTCCGAGTTCGCTGGCTCGAGCGCGCCACCTTCACAAACACTCGAGTTCTCGAACTGTATCTGAAAGCGAGGGGTTGGTACAGTGATCCCGATCGGAGTACCCTTGTTGCAGGGCGAGATCGGCAGCGATCCGAGACGGATCGTGGGCCCCCTGTTTCGATCGACCGCAGAATCGGACGAATGCTGTGGCCATCGATTCCCACCCCGAATCGCGGCAGGCGATACGTTCGCACCTGTTAAACGGGTCACCGACCAACCGCACAGACACATGGATCTCGAGCGGAATTCGTGGACGGAGATCGAGTCGGCAGCACTGACGACGGCACTCCTGCCCGTCGGCAGCACGGAACAGCACGGGCCCCATGCGCCGGTCGGGACCGATACGATCATCGCTCGGTCGATCGCCGCTGCGGTCGATCAGGAGTGGGACGGGAACGCGGCCGTGCTCCCACCGTTGCCGGTCGGGGTCGCACCGTACCACGGTCGGTTTCCCGGGACGCTGTCGGTCTCGCCGGAGACGCTTCGTCGGTACGCCCGCGATGTCGTGGACTCCGTCTCGGACTCGAGTGACAGTATCGAGACGGTCGTGTTCGTAAACGAACACGGCGGGAACGGCGACACGCTGTCTCACCTCGCTCGAGAGTTGACCGAGCGGGACTCGATCGACGTAGACGTGTTCCTCTGGGAGTGGATGCGTGCTGTCGACGACCACGTCGGGCACGCGGGAACCCTCGAGACGTCGGTCCTGTTGCACCTGTGTCCCGACGATGTCGGGGACCCAGTCGCCGGCGATGCACCGACGTGGGCGAGCACGGTCGACGGCGGCGTCCTCCACGATTTCACCGACGAGTTCAGCGAGAACGGTGCGGTCGGCGACGCGACGGACGCCTCGCCGGAACTGGGCGAGCGGACGTTCGCGACCGCGGTCGACGCGCTCGCGTCGTTTCTCGATCGAGTCGCGACCGAGCAGTCGTGACGGGATCGCCCCCACCCGGACCCGAAAAGGCGGTCAAAGCCGTCGTTCGCCGATACTGGAACGGGCGCTCCGACTCGTACGACGCCGACGGCATCTCCGGCATAGACACGGCCGAGCAGCGTGAGGCGTGGCTGTCGCTCCTCCGGGGGTGGACCGGCGACCCCGATCAATCCAAACGCGTCCTCGATCTCGGCTGTGGAACGGGGACGCTCTCGGTGCTGCTGGCGGCGTTGGGACACGACGTTACCGGGGTCGATCTGTCGCCAGCGATGCTCGAGCGGGCTCGATCGAAGGCTCGAGAGCGCGATCTCTCGATCGACTTTCGCACGGGGGACGCCGAGTCTCTACAGGTGCCCGATTCCGCCTACGACGTGGTGACGGCGCGCCATCTCATCTGGACGCTCCCGAACCCCGCGAGCGCGCTGCGGGAGTGGCGTCGCGTCGTCCGGCCCGGCGGTCGCATCATTCTCATCGAGGGCTACTGGGATTTCCCGCAGCCGTGGGACGAGTACCGGGAAATCCACGAGGATCTCCCGTTGTATCGCGGTCGCCCGCCCGAAGAGTTACGCGAGTTTATCGCTGGCCACGGATTCGAGCGGGTCGAACAGGAACCGCTGATGGAGCCGGCGCTCTGGGGCGAAACACCGGAGCAGGAATTGTATCTCGTGGCTATCGACGTTCCCGGGTGACCGAGTCGCCGCAATCCCGCGGTCGATCCCGCAGCGTTCGGTGGGTAGAGCGCTCGACTCGAGACCGTACAGGCCGTTCAACGGTTCGTGATCCGACGTAGTCGCGTCCAGTTGATTGAAGCGGTCGAACAGTTGGGAATGTCGTGACCGAAACGCGCCCTGTATTCAGCACACCGCGAAGAACAGCTATCGAAGCTGGCGGAATCGTTGGCGGTCAATATGCACGTGTAGTGTGAATTAAATTCACAGAAATAACCATATAAAGAAGAGGATTTCAACAGAGCCGTTCATGTCGGCTAGCCGGCCGAAGTCGCCCGCCGATACCGTGGTGTAGTCCACTGTGAGCGTGTCTTCATCGCTCGACTCTTCCCGACAAACGTCGAGCTTTCTTCGAGCGATTCCCCAATACGAATCGTTCCATACAGCGAGTTCAACGGACAGAGACGGTCAGCACGACGACGTATCCGTCACATAGTGGTACGCCGCAGCGACTGCAAAGATGGCTTCGCCGGTTTTTGCGATAATCGCCATCACGGTCTTCCTACACAGCAATTACAGGGAATATATGACGTCAAAGGCAGCTGACCCGCTGAAATCGCTCTACGCATCGAGTGCGTCGACGATGTCGGTAACGGTGAACAATCGGAGATCGGCCCGCTCTGCGGCGGCTTCTTCCACCGACGGTTTGAATCCGCTCCGCGAGAAGAGCGCGTACGTCTCGGCCCGCTCGTTCCCGCCTTGGGGTGACCATCGAAGCTCGTCGACGTGCCGTTCGAGTTTCGAGAGCGCGTCGTACCCGAGCGGTGATTGCTGGAATTTACACTCACCGGCGATCAGCGTCCCCTCGGACGTGAGGCCGACGACGTCGACCTCGTGCTCGCCGTACCACCACTGTCCTGTCTCCGTGATCGTATACTCCGGATAGAACGTTCGAAGTGCCGAACAACAGAGTTCTTCGAACGACTGGCTCACGAAGTCGGCCAGTTCCGGTTCGATGAGCGCTTCGTAGGCGTCCGCGCCAAGCTCGTCGTACTGTTCGCCGGTGCCGTAGACGAAGTGGAACCAGAACCGGAAAAACGGATCGCGGATGCGGTAGCGGCTACGCTTGCTGCGCTCTTTCTGCTCGGTGATCGGCACGTGCTGGTCGACGAGGCGGAGTCGGGAGAGACGGTTGAGGTACTTCGAGAGCTGGTTGTAGTCGATTCCTGTCGTCCCGGCAATCTCGTTTCGGCTGGTGCTTCCGCCGGCGATCGCCTCCAGAATCGAAAAGTACCGTGTCGGTTCCGTTAGTTCCATTCGAAGGACGTAGTCCGGCTCGTCGTGGAGCGTCCCGTGTCGGGTGAGGATCGTCGACTGAACGTTTTCCGCCAGCGTCGCGTTCGGTGACACCTCTTCGAGGTAGTACGGAACGCCACCGAAAACGCCCCACGTAAGCACTTGCTTGTCCGCAGTGTACGAGTCGTCGAAAAACTCCATCGCGGCGTCGAACGGAAGCTGCCTGATATCGAGTTTCAGCGACGATCGCCCGTAGAGCGGACTGTTCCCGAGTAGGGCTGCCTCTTCCATCATACTGATCGACGAACCGACGAGTACGAACGTCGCGGACGAGTCGTCGAGGTCGTGATCGAACATCGCCTGCAGCACGGACGGAAGGCTGCCGTCCTGTTCGACGAGGTAGGGGAACTCGTCGAGGACGATGATGGCGTCCTGTTCGGCGAGATATCCGAGAATTTCCTCCCAGTCTTCCCGAATGCGCGTCACTCCGGGGTACGATTCCGCGGCTGCGTCGATGAACTGTCGGAGTTGGAGGGCGCTCGTTTTCTGCTTCGCCTGATAGATGATGGCGTCGTCGTCGCCCTCGAGCGATTCCTTGACGAGCGCCGTTTTCCCGAGGCGACGGCGACCGAAAATCACTGCGAGTTCGGCGTTCGCCGAATCGTAGAGTTCGTGGAGGCGTGAGAGTTCTTCCGTTCGATTCACGAAATCCGGCATAGATGCTGTACTATCGGTGGATCAATAGTACTTTTGATAATCGTACTCTAAAGTATGATACTCCAAAGTATCATCCTTGCTGCTTTGGTGATCTCGAGTACGAGTTCCGCTCTCTGAAACGAACGCTCACTGTATTCACTAAACTAGATCCGGACGGTTCGCACGGAGAACGATCGTCCGTTCGCAGCTCCACAGTACATAGACGACGAATTCATGCGAACAGGTCCCGGTGAGACGCCGATCAGATGGTGAATGACACCGGTGGGCGACGACATTCTCCGCGCTTTAGGGCAGAGACCTCATACTGACGTCGTCGGTCATCGCCTTCAACACTGGATTCAGCCGGAAGGAGTGAACCGTCTGATCGAACTGGACGACCACACATTCGTCGAGAACGTCGAACGGGGCAAGTGCCGGCTGACGGGACGGTAAGCGAGACTTCACAGTGGGCTCGAGACGACCTCGTCACTACTGTGAACCTGTCGAAGATCCAGTCAGCAGGCGCAGTTTCGTGGATGGCTACTCACAGATGGATTCCTGCTGTACTAGTTCCTCCCTGTTCGCGACACGTTCGATTTCGCGATGATCGTGATCGACGTGTCGCCGTTCGAACACGTCGAAGTGACTCGACTTGCGCAGTATAGTCGGTCACCGATCCGCGTCTTACTCTTCGACGAGGAGATACTCCCGAATGTAGCGCTCGAACGCATCACGGCTGTCTTCGAGTACCTTCTCCTCGTCGTTGGTAACGCGAAACACCATCGTTCCGAGGAAGACGCTCTGGAAGAGCGCTGCCGTTTGCTGGGGGTCGACCTCCTGAAACTCGCCCTGTTCGATCCCCGATCGGATCGTATGTGCGATGTGTTTTCGAATGAACCGGTCGCTTCGGGTGAAATACTCCCGGTAATCGTCGTTGTGGGTCGCCTGCGATCGAAGTTCGACGATCGCTTGCGTGAACTCGGTTGGGGTTGCGGTGTCGCCGAAGCCGAACGTTTGGTCGACGATTTCCTCGATGTGATCGTCCACGTCCCCGTCCCCATACACGGGAATCTGTTCCTCGACCTGATTCAACATGAACTCGAGGAAATCGAGGAGGAGATCGTCCTTGCTGTCGTAGTGGTGGTACAGCAGCGACTTGCTCTTCGAGAACTCGTCGCCGATCCGCTGGATCGTGAGATCGCTGTACCCGTGTTTACAGAGCGCCACGTACGTCGCGCTCATGATGGCGCCGCGAGTTCCGCCCGGATCCTCGAGGAACGGTGGGAGTTGTGTCATCGTGATCGTGTCCTGTTCGCCCCGGGTATTTCGACGACACCCCGATGTGGATTCCGATTCGATCCCGTTGTTCCCACCATACTGAATACCGTATACGACTACCAACTATAAAAATTGATTGAATGATCAGTCTACTACTGTCTTTCGTTCACCAGCAGGTGACTTCATTCACAGCAGATGGAAAAAGGCCTATAACTGTTGACTGAATATTCAATCAACACATGGTAGCGGACACGAGTTGGACGATCGGAACGGCCCCCGCCGATCAAAACGAGGGGGACTCTTCGCTCAGCATAGCGTCACGGACGACAGAGAGTCGGTATCCGGGACGGAGGTCGGCCCGGTAGATGAGCTGGCTCGACACGGTTTCCGAGACGATCACGGACTACAGTCGGCCCGTGATCGCCGTCATGCTCGTTCTCACGCTCGTCGTTGGCGCGGGCGCTGGGATGGTCGACCAGTCCTCAAATCTCGATGCGTTCCAGAGCGACAGCGAGGAAGCGCAGAAACTGGAGTACATCGAGGGGAACTTCTCGACCGGCCAAGAGAACACGTCGGCAGCACAAGTGATACTCAGGGGTGAGAACGTGCTCACCCAGGAGTCGATGGTCGAGAACCTCCGATTGCAACAGTCGTTCCGCGAGAACGGGACGATCGAGCGGACACTCGTCGACGAACAGCCGACGGTCGGCGTGGCGAATCTCGTCGCGATCTCCTCTCTCACCGGCGAACAGCAGCGGGAACTGGAGGCGACGGCAGCGGAGTTCGAGGAGTTGAACGCGACTGTACAGGACGAACGCACTGCGGTGGAACGGCGGAGTGCGGAACTGAACGCCACCCAGCAGGAACTCCGTGCGGCGCTCGAGACGCTTCAGGAGGACCCGTCGGCATCGCCACGTGTGCAGTTCGAGGCAGTCGACGAGAACTCGTCAGTCGACCTCGGCGAGACACAGTATGCGACGTTCAACGAATCGACGCGACTGCTTAGAAACGCCGAAAACGAGTCAGGGATCGAAGCGGCCTATCAGCGCGGCACTCAAGGCGTTCTCGCCGACGAGTACGAGGCCCTCGACCAGCGCAGTACGGACCTCGAGTCACAGGCCGAGCGGCTAGCGGAACTCGGCGCGCAACTGGAAGCGCAACGGGCTGGCCTAGAGAACGCCTCGACAGCCACGCTGCAGGAACAGATCGACGCGCTCGAGTCGATGAACGCGACGGAGTACGAACGGGCACGCAGTAGCGTACTGAGTGAGAACTCGTCCGGCGAGATGAGCGGACTGTCGTTCATGCCGACGAGCTACGATCCGGGGTCGACGAGCGCGAACGCGACGATGCTGCTGGTCACTCATCAGACCGACGGTGGTGGCGGCCAAGGGGGAACGGTATCCGACGCAGTCGTCGACGCGCAACTGGCCATGCAGTCCATCGCGAACGAGGACGTCGAGGGAGACGGATCGGCGGCCATCGTCTTCGGCGGCGGGATCATGGGCGAAGAGATCGAGAATTCGATGGGCGACAGCATCGCGATCGTCGGCCCGCTCGCGTTGTTGTTCGTCGTCGTCGCGCTGCTGGTCGCGTACCGCGATCTGCTCGATATCTTCCTCGGCCTCGTCGGTATCGGCGCAGTCCTCCTCTGGACGTTCGGGTTCATGGGCTGGGCGGGTATCGACTTCAACCAGATGTTCATCGCGGTGCCCGTCCTGCTGATCGGGCTCTCGATCGACTACGCGATCCACATCTTCATGCGCCACCGCGAACAGCGCCAAGCGGGCGGTGCGTACGGTGCAGACGACACTCGCGGATCGATGCGGGTGGCCCTGGCCGGCGTCGGCGTGGCGCTCGTGCTGGTGACCGCAACGACGGCCATCGGCTTCCTCTCGAATCTCACGAGTCCGATCCCGCCGATACAGGAGTTCGGCATCGTGAGTGCGGTCGGTATTGCGGCCGCCCTGCTCGTCTTCGGCGTCCTGATCCCGGCGCTCAAAGTCGAACTCGATGAACTCCTCGAGTCTCGCGGCATCGATCGGAAAAAGCGCGCGTTCGGGACGGGTGGCGGCCGATTCAGCCAACTCCTGTCTATCGGCTCGACGGCGGCTCGACGGATGCCACTCGCCATCATCCTCGTCGCAGTTCTCGTGAGCGCGGGCGGTGCGTACGGCGCGACACAGGTCGACACCAGCTTCAACCAGGAGGACTTCATCGCAGAGGATCCGCCGGAGTGGACGAGCAACCTCCCCGGCCCGATGGAGCCGGGCGACTACTCGATGAAGGAGAACCTCGAGTTCGTCAACCAGAACTTCGCCCGAGAGGACTCCCAAGCCCAGATCCTCGTCGCGGGGAACGTAACTGATCCCGAGACGTTACAGCGACTCTCCGAGGCCGAACGCGAGGCCGCCGAGAGCGACGTCGCGATCACTCTCTCGAGCGGCGAGGCCGACATCCAGAGCCCCCTCGGGACGATGCGACAGGTCGCCGCCGAGAACGAGTCGTTCAACGCGACGTTCACCGCGGCCGATACCGACGGCGACAGAGTGCCCGATCGGAACGTCGAGCAGGTGTACGACGACCTGTTCGCCACTGCCCCCGACGAAGCGCGGAGCGTCATCCATCGGGTCGACGGCGGTGAGGGCTCCGACGGATCCACGGTGGACGACTCGTCCACCGGTGGCGACTACGAGGCCGTTCGAATGGTCGTCTCGACGAGCGGCACTGCGTCCATGAGCGATGTCACGAGCGAGATGCGAGCCATCGCGGACGGGATCGACGGGAACGGCCTCGAGGCCACCGCGACCGGACAGACGATCACGTTCGATATCGTGCAAGGCCAGCTGATGGATACGGTCATCGAGAGCCTGCTGATTACCCTCGTGGCCGTCTTCGCCTTCCTGATGGTCGCCTACCGGATCACGAAGGGGAGCGCGACCCTCGGCGCGGTGACGCTGCTCCCGGTCGTGTTCAGCGTCTCGTGGATTCTCGGGACGATGTATCTGCTCGAGATTCCGTTCAACGTCATGACGGGGATGATCACGAGCCTCACCGTCGGACTCGGCGTCGCCTACAGCATCCACATGAGCGAACGGTACAGTCTGGAGCTGGAACGGACGGGATCGGTCTGGGAAGCGATGTCCCGAACGACCACGGGAACCGGCGGCGCACTGCTTGGCAGTGCCGCCACGACCGTCGGCGGCTTCGGCGTTCTCGTCTTCGCCATCCTCCCGCCGCTCCAGCAGTTCGGGATCATCACCGGGCTGACGATCGTCTACGCGTTCCTCGCCAGCGTACTCGTCCTCCCGAGTCTGCTCGTCGTCTGGACGAAGTATCTCGGGCCGGACGTCTCCTTCGACGCAGCGAGTGCCGGTTCGACCGCCACGACGGCCAGTGATGGCGGCCGGCCGGAGGACCGAAGAACGGAGGACTGACCCGACGATAGCGTCGATCGACAACCCTCTAGATTCCGCCTGCTGTCCTCGTCCGACGGTGCCCCTTTCGAACCTCGAGGACTCTCCCTTCTCGTTGTTGCACGAACTGTTCTCACGTTTCACGCGTAACGACACAGCGCCGGCAGCACCGACCCACGTGTTATATTCAGCCACTCCCTAGCATGGGTATGCGCGAACTCGTCTTCGCCCTCGAATACGAACCCGGGTGTAACAGGGTGGCGGACACCCTCGCCGATCACCCCGACGCCCGGATCCGCTCGCTGTCACTGCATGCCACCGCTGAGCGTCTCTGGCGAGTCGACCACGTCACCGGACCCCCCGATGCCCTCGACGATATCGGGGACGCCTTCCTCACTAGCGACTACTACGCTGACTGTCTTGCTACTGAGGACTGCGGCGCCACCCAGGAAACCCAAGTCCTTGATCACACCGACGACACGCTCGTTCTCTACTCTGACTGGGAGCGCACCCCCGACTGCGCGTCCGTCCCCCACATCGCCCGCGACCACCTCGGCGACGGCGTGCTGTTCGAGACCCGTCACGAGGGGCGCCACTACACGTGGCGCATCATCCACTCCGGCGAGGGCGACGTGGCCGCATTCTTCGACGACCTCGAGGCGGCGGTCGGCGACTGCGCTCAAACGGAGATGCTCCGGACGGCAGATACGTCGGCGCCAACCAGAGAGACGACAGCCGACTCGAGTGGACTGTCCCCCGATCAGGAGGCTGCCCTCCGGGCCGCCGTCGAACACGGGTACTACCAGTCGCCGCGCGAGGTCGACGTCGGCGACCTTGCCGACCACCTCGACGTGCCGCGGTCGACGCTCACATACCGGCTCCGTCGGGCCGAGGAACACTTGGCCAAGCGGTACGTCGCTGGCGAGCAACTGACAGGTGGGGCGTCGCCACCGCTCTAACGGGGCAGGGAATTTGGAATATTCCAACAAAGGCTTATCGAAATAACGCCCCTACCTCGAGGTGATGACCGACGAATCAAACGCGGCCGAGCGGGTGAGCGGGGGCGGTCGGCAACAGGAGCTGACTGCACGCCTCGTGGTCCCCGAGATGGACTGTCCCTCTTGCGCCCAGAAGGTCGACAAGAGCCTCCAGCGCGTCGACGGCGTCGTCGACGCCACGCTGCAGCCGACCACCGGCACAGCAAACGTCACATACGATCCCGACCACACCAGCGAAGCCGACGTGGTCGAGGCGATCGAGGCCGCCGGCTACGAGGTCGTCGGGGGCTCGGACGCCGACGGCAACGACGAGCGAACCGCGGCAGCCGACGGCGTCGACATCGCGCCGCCGTCGACGGTTTGGACGAGTCCTCGTGCGAAGAAGACGTGGATCGGTGCGGCGTTCGTTACCCTCGGACTCCTCTTCGAGTTTCTCCTCACTGCCCAGAACGCCGCGGTGGCGAGCGTCCTCGACTATCCACTTCACGTGGCGGACGTCCTGTTTCTCGGTGCTGTCGCCGCCAGCGGCGTCCCCGTCGTCCGTAGCGGCTACTACTCCGCGAAGAACCGGAGTCTCGACATCGACCTGCTGATGGGGACGGCGATCATCGCCGCGACCGGCATCGGCTACTTCGTCGAGGCGGCGACGCTGGCCGTCCTCTTCAGCATCGCCGAACTGCTCGAGGACTACGCGATGGACAGAGCACGGAATTCCCTGCGCGAACTGATGGAGCTGTCGCCCGACGAAGCCACCGTCAAGCGGGAGGCCGCAGCGACCGGCGGGAGCGAGGCCGCCGAACGAGCGAGCGGGGAGCGTGAGCGACCCGCGAGCCGCGACGGCGAGGAAGTGACGGTGCCCGCCGACGAGGTGGAAGTCGGCGAAGTCGTGGTCGTCCGGCCCGGCGATAAGATTCCGCTCGACGGGACTGTCATCGAGGGCGAAAGCGCGGTCGACCAGTCGCCGATTACGGGCGAGAGCGTCCCTGTTGACAAGACCGCCGGCGATGAGGTGTACGCCGGCGCGATCAACGAGGAGGGCTACCTCGAGGTGGAGGTCACGTCGACGGCGGGCGACTCGACGCTCTCGCGGATCATTGAGATGGTGCAGGGCGCACAGGCGAAGAAGACCGAGACCGAGCAGTTCGTCGACCGGTTCTCGGGGTACTACACGCCGGTCGTGGTCGTGCTGGCGATCCTGACCGCCATCATCCCGCCGCTGGTCATCGCTGACCCCGTGTCAGTGGACGTAGCCGGGTACGGAATCAGCTTCGCCGGCGACTGGCAGACGTGGTTTATTCGCGGGCTCACATTGTTGGTGATCGCTTGCCCGTGTGCGTTCGTCATCTCGACGCCGGTGTCCGTGGTGTCGGGCATCACCAGCGCCGCGAAGAACGGCGTCCTGATCAAAGGCGGCAACTACCTCGAGGCGATGGGCGAGGTCGACGCCGTCGCCATCGACAAGACGGGCACGCTCACGAAGGGCGAACTCGCCGTCACCGATGTCGTCCCGGTCGGCGACACTGACGAGGCGACGCTGCTCCGCCACGCCGCCGGACTGGAGCGGCGCAGCGAGCACCCCATCGCCGCGGCGATTCTCGCTCGTGCCGACGAGGCAAGCGTGGGCGATCTGCCCGAGCTGACGGGCTTCGAGAGCCTGACGGGCAAAGGTATCCGCGGGGAGATCGATGTCTCCGGCGAAGCCGGAGGCTCGTCGGACTCGTCCGACGGTGGCGAGACGTACTACGCGGGCAAGCCCGCGCTCTTCGAGGAGCTAGGCTTTGACCTCTCGCGGGCGCGCCGCGAGACAGACGGTGTCCCCGGGAGCGGAACGACCGAGGGCTCGTCAGGCCATCGGTCTGACGGTGGCGTCGTGGCGGAAGATACGGCCGAGTCCGATGACGGAGCGTTCGCCGGGGATGCTCTCGCCGCACTAGAGCGGGAGGGCAAGACGGTCGTCGTCGTCGGGACGGACTCGGAGTTGCTGGGAGCCATCGCCATCGCCGACGAGGTGCGTCCCGCCTCGAAGCGGACTGTCGAACGCCTGCACGAACTAGGTGTGGAGCGCGTCGTGATGCTGACCGGCGACAACGAGGGCACCGCCCGCGCCATTGCGGAGGAAGTCGGCGTCGACGAGTACCGCGCCGAACTCCTGCCAAATGAGAAGGTCGATGCGGTCGAGGAACTGCAGGCGGAGTACGGCGACGTGGCGATGGTTGGCGACGGTATCAACGACGCACCCGCGCTCGCCACCGCGGAGGTCGGCATCGCGATGGGTGCGGCCGGTACCGACACCGCGTTGGAGACCGCGGACATCGCGCTGATGGGCGATGATGTCGGGAAGCTACCGTACCTGTACGAGCTGTCGCACACGGCCAACGGCGTCATCCGGCAGAACATCTGGGCGAGCCTCGGCGTGAAGGCCCTGCTCGCGCTTGGCGTGCCGCTGGGACTGGTAAGTGTCGCGATCGCGGTCGTCGTCGGCGACATGGGGATGAGTCTCGGCGTCACTGGGAACGCAATGCGGCTGTCGCGAATCGTCCCCGACCGGCTTGAGTGACCGCCGTTCCTTGCTCTCTGCCTCGCCGCGTTTTCTCACCACGATAGTATAGAGAGAGCAGATAGTAACGGATGCACTGCTTGTCGTTAGCCGTCGTGGATTCAGGCGAACGTGCGTCCGGATCAGTATCCATAGACCCCATTCATTTATGGCTGCTTCTACAACTAGTTCGGACGATGACTCCCCTTGAGATCAGTCTCCGAATACTGGCTGGTTTCATCTTGATCGGATTGAACGCGTATTTCGTCGCTATCGAGTTCGGTTTGACTCGTGCCCGACAGTACTCCAAGTCCGAGTTCGACACGCCGTCGCTCGAGCTCGCATGGAAGATGACCGAAGACCTCGAGTTTTACTTGACAACGTGCCAGATCTGGATCTCCGGAACAAGCATTGCGTTAGGGATCGTCGCTGAACCCGGGCTCGCGGCGGTGTTTGAACCGCTGTTCGAAAATACAGCGCTGGCATCGATCGGTGCTGGATCACTCCTCGGATTCTTGCTGATCAATCTCGTTCATCTTACCCACGGCGAACAGACGCCAACGTATCTCGGCGTCGAACGCTCCAAACAGGTCTGCCAGTACGGCGCACGACCCCTATACTGGTTCGCTAAGGTGCTTGCGCCGGCGATTTGGTTCGGTGACTGGATTGCGAAAAAGACGCTCGGTCTCTTTGGGATCGAAATGACCGGCGCGTGGCAGGAGACTGAACAGGAAGTCATCGAGACTCGAGCGGACCTTCGGAACCAGCTTGGATCCGTTCTCGAAGAAGGAGAGCTTTCGGAAGAACGCCGCGAAGAGGTGATGAACGCGTTCAATATCGGCGAACAGTCGATCAGTGAAGTGATGGTCCCGACTGATGACATCGTCGCTTTGTCTACTGAAGACGAGTCCGAAGTGAATCTTCAGAAGATGGAAGATCGACCGCAGACCCGATATCCGTTGATCGGCGATAATTTGACTGATTTTCAGGGTATTCTCTACACCCCGATTCTTCTCAGACATCGCGAGGAGTTAGCCAGCGGCAATCTCGACTTTGCTGCACTGGCAGCGCCGCCGATGACGCTCTCCCCTGATGCTGATGTCAGCGATGCCATTGATCAGTTCCAAGCAGAACGGCAAGAACTTGCTCTCGTAATCGAGGACGGGGAGGTTATCGGGCTGGTGACGGTAACTGACCTATTAGAGGCGATCATGGGTGACATTGAAGATCCGCTCGACCAGGAGTCAATCGAGACACCCAATCGGTGAGAGAACTCCATCGAACAGTTCTAGTCAGAGAGAGCTTAGACATGGATTCGTACTGTGGTTGAGAGAACAAACAGACCCTGCCTGTTAGGAGGCTCAGAAAACCGTCACAACGCCGCCGAAGATACCAATCAGGGCTTCTCGGGAGACGTGGGACGATGTCCACTACGCCGATGGATCGACATACGGCGAAAAGACCATCGAACGAGCGATTGCAAGCACGTCTGAGTTCTACGGTCCGGACGCTCGAGAGGACTCGAGTGAAGCGAGTTCCAGACAGAGTAAGTCGTCGACCGCCGGCAGTCGTGACGATCTAGCGCAGAATCATGCATATTTGGCCGAGAAGAATCGACTGTTGACCGACCGCGTCGACAACCTCGAGGCAACACTCGAAGAGAAAAACGACCGCATCGATGCACTCGAGGCGACCAACGAAGCGCTTCGAGAGCAACTCAGTGACTGTCAGGAGACACTCGAGCGTCGTGATCAGTCTTCGAGCTCCGAGACGGATAGACGGGTGCTGGTGAAGCCAACTCGATCTGGGTCCGTGCACGGCGGTTCGTCGGAGATGACAACTGAAGCCCATTCCAAAGCACTCTGACGGGTTTATCGACTCTCCGGAGGGATGAGGAGTTCAACGATGACTGCCACCAACCAGACAGATGACCACGGCATTGTGTGGTTAGACGAACCACTCGAGGAGTGCGGGCATGATCCGATTCCAGCGACGCTTGGTTCGACTGGATCACCAATCGACTGCGCGAGATGTGGCGCATCAGGCGTCCTAATCAATCACTATGCAGAAATTTAATCAGAGCTGCATTCGACGACGCAGACGAGGATTCTTCGGAAGATCATCGGGACACTCCGCAATGATCGCGGTATGTTCGTTCACGAGACGATCTTGTCCCTGCTGGCGACGTGGCACCAGCAGGGACGCAATCTCTACGAAGAACTTCGCCGAGTCGTCAGCAGCAATGAGATGATCTCACGGACTCACGCTGTACCCGCTGTTGAGCCCTCGGGGTAAACACATACTTCATTTGTAATTTTATAAGCATTCGAAGAACGTGAAACTAACTCTACAGCCTGCTCATTCCTCAAACTGGCCTAACTAGACACTGCCTCCTTCGACCTCTTGATCGTGGCTGTAACACACCTACCCCGACGCCGTACCCCTATTCAACAGAGCAGATTTTCTGGAGGTGGAATCGGTATGTACTCCCGGTTTGAACGCGTTCACGCGTCGTTCCAGCAGCGAAATTAATTCATAATATAGTAAATAAATAGCTAGACTTAAGTTATGGTCTCTGCTAACTACTGGCACAGATGAAGGGAACTGAAGCCGAGCAGACGTCTGATTATATGAAACGACGCGGTTTTATGGGGGGGATTGGCTCGCTACTCGCAGCGGCGTCGTTCTCACAGGCCGTGACAGCAGAGGTTGCTACACCGGTCACAAAAGGAGACGCGTCACCAACGCAGACGGTCTCCTCGCCGGACGGCAACATTGAGGTAACTATCGACGTATCGAACGGAACACCAACGTACTCGGTTACGTATGACAAAACGACCTATGTCGAATCGTCGGCACTGGGGTTCGAGTTCCAGAACCAACAGTCGTTCGGCGCGGCATCAGATGGTAATGCAGACCCGAGTCTCTCGGTTACTGGAAGCGAGAGCGGGACGGCGACCGAACGTTGGAATCCGGTCTGGGACCAGTATGCGACCGTCTCGGAGGAGTATCGGTGCCTCCGTATCGGGGTGGCCGAAACAGAAGACCCGAACAGATCGGCGAACCTGGAGGTTCGCGTATTTAACGATGGACTCGGGTTCCGGGCCACGTTCAACGAGGACTTCGCCAGTAACGACGGGAAGACCGTCATCACCTCGGAGAACACGCAGTTCAACTTCGCTGGCGACTACACCGCATGGTGGATCAGCAACGAGATGGTCAACCCCCGCTTCGAACAAGAGTACCAAGAAACCGCGCTCAGTGACGTCGACGCCGGTACTAGAACCATCCGTCCGAACGACAATACGCTTCGAAACGGCGCTCACACACCGTTTACGGTCGAAGCTGACGAGAACGCGTACCTGAGTGTCCACGAGGCTGATCTTACCGACTATGCGACGCTCTCGCTCGCACCTCAGTCTGACGACGGTGGGACGGAGTTTGCTGCAGAACTTGCCCCACTTCCAGACGGGACGAAAGTATCCACCAAAGCACCGTTCGCGACGCCCTGGCGGACGATTCAAGTCGGAACGAGTCCGGGTGACCTTGTCGAATCGTCGCTCATCCCGCTCCTCAACGACGAACTGGACGAGTCGGTGTTGCCTACCGTCGATGGCGAACCGGATACCAGCTGGATCACGCCCCGGAAGTACGTCGGTATCTGGTGGACGATGATCGCTGGGAACGCCAACTGGGAGTACAAGTCCGACGCCCAGATCGAAGAGGAGGGGGGCAACCCGGCCGCATACATCCACGGCGCGCGCACCGAGCGGATGAAGCGGTACATGACCTTCGCCAGCGAGAACGGCATCGATAGTGTACTCGTCGAAGGCTGGAATCAGGGCTGGGACAGCTATCCCGGCTCGGGAATCTCGATGGACTTCGACGCGTCCTATCCCGACTTCGACTTCGATGACGTCACCGACTTCGGTCAGTCGCTCTCCCCAAGCGTCGAGATGACCGCCCACAACGAGACCGGCGGGAACCTCGTCAACTACGAGGACCAGATTCTAGACGACGAGATATTCCAGTTTTACGAGGACAATCACATCCGGAGCATCAAGAACGGGTACGTCAACGATGCCGGGATAGGACACGAGGGGGATGGCGGAACGGCGACGATCAACCACCACAGCCAGATCGCGGTGAACCACCACGAGTTAGTCGCGAAGGAGGCAGCGAACGACCGACAGCTGCTCGAGCGCCACGAGGCCGACAAGCCGACCGGGAAACGACGAACGTATCCTAACCTCGCCGCGACCGAAACGGTGCGAGCGCAGGAGTTCGACGGTTTCAATGCGCTCGCCAGCAACCTCGGGCGAGATCACCACGTCAACCTACCGTTCACGCGAATGCTAGCCGGTCCGACGAGTTTCCAACCTGGAATCTTCGATATCACGTTCAACGATGACACCGGCGGGCAGGTACAGACCACGCGAGCCAAACAGCTCGCGATGTATCCTAACTATAACGCCGGAATCCAGATGGCCGCCGACCGTATAGAGGCGTATCTCAATCCTGAACTCGAGGTCGGTGAGCTTCTGCAGGCGACTGCCGGCGAACTGGATGGACTCATTACTGCTGATAACTGGCGGAACGCGTTCGGAACGAACTACGTGGCGGTTGACTCTAACCGGGCATCGTCCGGGTCGTCGGTCACGTGGACGGTCACGAACGTTCCGTCCGACGGAACGTACGATCTCCACCTGCGCTATGCCAGCGATGGCGAAGAAAATGCGTCCCGCGTTATCGACGCCGGCGAGACGCAGGCTACGCTCCGAGTCAACGATACGACGAAGACGATCACTCCGTCGTTCACCGAGTACTGGGACGACTGGCAGGTATTTACGGCGCAGGTCGAACTCACCGAGGGAGAGAACACCGTCGGTATCGAACTGAACTACGACGACACCAGCGGGTCGTTCACCGGAGATGTCGGCGGTTTCAACCTCAACGCTATCGCAGTCACAGAGCACGGGGCGCCCTCGCCGATCCCGGACAGCTACTCGGGCTATACTCCAGAGAACGAGAACTTCGATACCGAACCGGAGTTCTCGTTCATCGAGAACGTCCCCGCGGGCGGCTGGGACGATACGACGGTCATCGACGCCGAAATCGGCGAACACATCGTCACAGCCCGCCAGAAGGGTGACGAATGGTACGTTGGCGCGATGACCGGCGAGACTGGGCATGCACTCAACGTACCGCTGCGGTTCCTCTCGCCCGGTCGTGGCGACGAACGGGCGAACGAGAACGGAGCGCCCGCGAACGGATCAAACTCGCCGAAAGGACCGAAGTACGTCGCGGAAATGTACTCGGATGGGATCGACGCGACGGTTGATGAGAATCCGACGGACGCGCGAATCGACAAGGCTATCGTCGATCCGAGCACGACGCTCCTGGCTTCTGTCGTGGCCAGTGGGGGGCAGGCTGTTCGGTTACGGCCAGCTCGGGGCGGCGAGGTCGGCAAACTGCCGAAGTACGAGCGGCCCGACCAGCAGTACGACTCTATCACCCTTCCCGACCAGGCGTACGTGAGTTTCTCGTTCAACGTTGAGATAACAGGATCCCACTCCGGGGAGTTCATCGGCGGCGAGGAACTGAACGTCTACGCCAACGGGGAACAGATCGATACCGTCCTCGTTCGCTTCTCGTCCGAGCGGGAAACAGACAGCTTCAGCCTCACCTTCGACGAACCCGGCGAGTACGAGATTACAGTTGGGCGGTCGCTTGACGACGCCCTCCCCACACAGACAATCACCGTTCAGGACCCGTACTCGGCCGGCCTCCCGAGCCAGTATTCGACGTTCGCGTCGGCTCCCGCGGACTTCGGTCAGATGGACGATCAGCTCCTCATCAATGCCGCTGGTGAGGACGTCGAGACCTACGCAGACGAGTATGGGACCATCTACGTGGACGAGGGCCTAGGTGAGAGCGGAACGGTCACGACGGAAATTCTGAACCAGGAGATCACCAATACGTACGCCAAAGCGGGCCTCATGGCGCGGAACGCCATCACTGGGGCCGGAGAGTCCACTGGGTACGTATTGATAGCAACGGCGCCGGGGCTGGGACCGTTCATGCACGTCGACGCCGACGAAGACGGTCTAGTTGACACGTTTATCGGGTCTGAGGTCCCGTACGAGTTCCCGACGCATTTCCGGCTCGAAAAAGACGGCACGACGTTCACGGGATCGGTGAGTGTCGACGGTGGGTCGACGTTCACCGAAGTGGGAACCGTGGAAGTGCCCTCTGCGAATGAGACTCAGGACACGGGAATGTTCGTCACATCCCACAACGTAGGTACGAAGAGTCGAGTTGCATTCAGCGACTTCGAGATCGTGGAGTAAGCGATCTCCAGCTCGCTAGCCGGGCCGTGAGGCCCGAAATACGCTTTCGAGCGTTCTCGATTGCGAGAACTCCACCTTCAAGCTGCACCCAACTCCCATCTACCGTGGTGTCGGTTCCGCAAATCCGTCTGATACGCTCGCCAGCTGTACGGGCTGCAGAGGGCGCTAAACTGTCACTTTCTGAGGGTTTCAACACTGTCTATTCTCCCCCTTTCTAACGTGATCACTATCGGTATTCGATTGTTCTCTTTCCCGTCTGTTGCTGAGGTCATAATCCTACTGACGAACTCATAGATACTTCGGACAGGGTCTTGTAGGACCCCTAATACCCTCCCAGATCCATTAACAACCATTAAGATCTAATGAAATGAGCGGTAGCTAGTGAACTTGTGGGACGAGCAGCAACTCTACGACCTGCACTTATTGCTGTGGGTGTCTAGCCTGTCACCAGTTGAGGATTTCAACAAAGCCGTTGTTTTCAGTCGTTTGGGCATCTCTAGTAGCCACTGAGGGCTGCATGTGGTGACAGTCCCTTGTTGCTGCTCGAGTTCGGTAATTCGCTGGTCGCTATCTGACAGTCCTCCTATCGCGTGTTGGCCGACGCACACGGTGCCGTGTCGCTCGTGGATGGTTCTACTGAACTGGAGTTCGCAAGTGACAGTCCCCTACTGCTGCCGAGTTCATGAGTGAACTCGAGTCCACGTGATCCGCTGTTACTGGAACCACAGTGTTTCGCACAAGACGGCACCAACTAGTGCGGTCACGGTGGCCCCCAGATGGTGCGTCGATGCTGGCACCCCATTGGTGCTCTCGTGCTGTTTACATTGGTCACCCTCCGTCTCATCACACCGGCACCCTAGTCCTACGCAACCGAAACTGTGTTTCCAGTATCGGTAACTCACCTATCGTTTGATGCAGGGCGAATATAGTATCGTGAAGTTCGTCACGTTGTACTCGCCATTCTTGTGGTCGAGAGACTCACCGCCATCCTCGTAGAACGAGTACGTGGCTTCAGTATCGAGGTAGGTGTTGAGATCGAGCATCGTCAGCGGCTCCTCTCCGATGTACTGCTGGACCTCACACATCGGGATAATCAAGTCCTTATGCGCATAGATCGGCAAGCAATCAATCGCGACTCACCGCGAAGAGAGAGGGAGAGAGTGCACGGCGCGAAGCGCTCCGAACGATCGTCACTGGTGAAACGTGAGCAAGTGCGAAGGTGACCCGGAGTGTAGACCGCCGATATCTATTTACAGATTCTGTACACCTCGAGATAACTATCGCATCCTCTTTCGGGACAAAAGATTATTAACTCTAGTCTGGATAAATAATTACAGGCCTCACCCATGCCGACATCACACACAGATACTGCCGACGGACAGAACTCGTTTATTTACGTAGTCACGGCGTTAGCCGCACTGAACGGATTACTATTCGGCTTCGACACTGGTGTTATCTCCGGTGCAATGCTCTACATTCGGGATGTGTTCGAACTCACCGCAGTGTTCGGCTATACGATGAATCCGTCCTACGTCGAAGGGGTAATCGTCAGCGGGGCAATGGTCGGCGCGATCATCGGCGCGGCACTCGGCGGCCGTCTCGCCGACCGGCTCGGCCGACGCCGACTCATCCTCGTCGGCGCAGTCGTCTTCTTCGTCGGCTCGCTCATCATGGCGATCGCACCGACCGTCGAAATACTAATCGTCGGCCGCATCCTTGACGGGGTCGGGATCGGCTTCGCGTCGGTAGTCGGTCCACTCTACATCTCCGAAATCTCGCCCCCGAAGATACGGGGATCGCTGGTCTCGCTGAACCAGTTAACCATTACAAGCGGTATCCTCATCGCGTATCTGGTGAATCTCGCGTTCGCCGGCGGTGGTGAGTGGCGCTGGATGCTCGGTCTCGGAATGGTCCCTGCAGCCGTCCTGTTCGTCGGGATGCTTTTCATGCCGGAAAGTCCACGCTGGCTCTACGAACAGGGTCGTGAGACGGATGCCCGTGCGGTCCTGTCCCGAACCCGCGTCGAAAGCCAGGTCGGTGCCGAACTCAACGAAATCAAAGAAACAGTCCAAGTCGAGTCCAGTTCGTTTCGTGATCTGTTCCAGCCGTGGGTCCGCCCGATGCTGATCGTCGGCGTCGGACTGGCGGTGTTCCAGCAAGTGACCGGCATCAACACGGTCATCTATTACGCTCCGACGATCCTCGAGTCCACTGGCTTCGAAGATACCGCTTCGATTCTCGCGACTGCCGGAATCGGCGTTGTCAACGTCGTGATGACCATCGTTGCCGTCCTCCTCATCGACCGG